>NZ_JAFEUF010000058.1 GCF_016901035.1 Streptomyces durocortorensis | reverse complement strand
GTCGGGGGCGGGCTGGGACAGAGCGGTGAGGTCGGCGGGCTCGGGCAGAGCTGCCAGGTCGACGGGCTGGGACAGAGCCGTCAGATCGGCGGGCTCGGTCAGAGCCGTGAGGTCGACGGGTTCGGGTTCGGGCGGGACTGCCACCACACGCAGGGGCGCGGGGGACGACCGGGTGATGTCCACGGCAGGGCTCCAGGGGATCAGAAGAAGATCTTGGCCAGGCCGAGCGCCCCTTGGCGCCACGGATCCCGGCTGGTCCGGCCGGCTCCGGGAGCGGGGGCGCCGCCCCGCCGCTGGGTGCGCCACCACGCGTAGGTGGAGAGGATGGCGTCCTGGTTGGAGAGCGCGGGACGGAAACCGAGCCGTTCGGTGGCCCGGGCGATGTCCACGTAGCTGTCGTCGAGGAGCTTGAACAGCAGCCGCCCGTAGACCGGGGAGAGCTTGGTGCGCTCCAGTGCGCGCAGGACCGCGAGTGCCGGTGCTGCCGGCAGCGGGACCACGCGCTTGCCGTGCCCGGCCGCGTCCAGCACGGCCTGGAAGTCCTCGCGCAGGGTGCCGAACTCGGCGGCGCCCAGGTTGTAGACGTCGTTCGCGACCTCGGGCGGGGCGTGCAGGGCGAGCACCACGGCGTCGACCAGGTCGGCCATGCCGAACATCTGGATGCGGACGTCGCCCCGGCCCAGGACCGGGAAGTTGCGCCGTTCCTCGGCCCATTCGAAGAGCATCGAGAAGAGGCCCATCCGGCCGGGTCCGAGGAAGGTCTTGGGCCGCAGGACCGGCAGGCACATCCCGCGCCCCCGGAACTCCTCGCAGACCTCCTCGGCCTCGGCCTTGGCGCTGCTGTAGGGGTCGACGGGCTCGCGGGGGTGTTCCTCCGGGGTGGGGACCCGCTTCGGCAGCCCGTAGACGGCGGTGGAGGAGATGTGCACGACCCGTTCGACCCGGGCCCGTCGCGCGGCGGTCAGGACGGTCCGGGTGCCGTCGACGGTGATCGAGCGGATCTGGTCGACGGGGTAGGAGGGCAGGGCGGCGGCACAGTGCACCAGCGCGTGGGCTCCGTCGAAGGCGCGGGCGAGCGCGGCCCCGTCCCGGATGTCGGCGACGACGTGCCGGGCGCCGGCGGGCGCGTGGGGGTCCTCGCGCAGGTCGATCCCGACGACGTCGTGGCCGTCGGCGGCGAGCCGGGCGACGAGATGGGAACCGAGCATGCCGGCGGCGCCGGTCACGGCGATGGTCAGGCCGCCCATCGGGACACCGCCTTGTCCTTGAAGAAGGCGGTGAGCAGCCGGTTCATGCCCTTGGCCAGGGTCCGGTCGAAGGCGTCGAGGAAGATCTCCACCTCGTCGGGGCCCGCGACCAGGCAGGGCGCGGCCACCAGGGGGCTGCGGCCGTTGAGCGTGTAGTACATGTACACGTCGTGGTCGTGGTACATCGCGTTGACGACCGCGCAGGTGATGACCTTGGTGCGCAGCAGCGGGTCGCGGGCAAGGCCGCCGGGGGCGATCTTCGCGGCGAGGTCCAGGAGGCGGGGGCCGCCGTCGAGGAAGATCCCGTACAGCGCACCGGCGCCCCGGACGTCGGCGATGAGGTCGGGGTACTGCTTGCGCAGCCTCTCCAGGCCCGGCTTCAGGACGCGTTCGATGGCGCGGGCGCGGGCCGGGTAGTCGTCCTCGACCGCGATGTTGACGGCTTCCAGCGCGGTGGCGGTCTCCTCGCCGAAGCCGTAGTAGGTGGTGCTGGTGGACTGGAGCATGGCGTCGCCGAGGCTGTCGTAGGCCGTACGGAAGACGGGCTCGCGGGCGACGAAGGCGGAGACGGAGGACTTGCCGCCGCCGAAGGACTTCGAGGTGGTCACGACGTCCGGGACCAGGTCCGGGTAGCGCATGAAGTGGAAGAGGCTGCCCGTCTTGCCCCACCCGGTGTAGATCTCGTCGAAGATCAGCACGATCTTCTCGGCGGTGCACAACTCCCGCAGCCCGCGCAGGAACTCCTCGGAGCACTCGGTCATGGTGGAGGCCGAGAAGGGCTCGATGAGGATCGCGTAGACGTCGCAGCGCCCCTTGGCGTCGCGGGCCCCGGCGACCGCCTGCCGTACGGAGTCGAGGTCGCCGTACCGGAACGCGGAGACACCGGGGATGCCGGGGAAGGCGAAGGCGTTCTGGGCGCTGCCGGTGAGACTGCCGGAGCCGAGCAGCTTGCCGTGGAAGCTGATGTCGGCGTGCAGGATCTGCTGCCGGCGGCCGCCGTGGTACTTGTACGCGAGTTTCACCGCGCCCTCGACGGCCTCCGCCCCGGAGTTGGGGAAGAAGGAGAGGTTGAGGTCACCGGGGAGGAGCCGGGCGAGGTTGTGGCCGAGGGCGGCGATGTAGGGCGAGAAGTAGGTCTTGTGGACCTCCATCCGGCGCTGTTCCTGGAAGCGGCGGCGGGCGGCGAGGATCCGCGGGTGGTTGTGGCCGTGGTTGAGGACGCCGACACCGCCGGTGAAGTCGAGGATCCGGCGGCCGTCCCGGGTGTGGATCCAGGACCCTTCGGCGTGGTCGACGAGTTCGCGGCCGAAGCCGAAGGAGGTCATCAGGGAGACCTGGCTCTTGTTGACGTGGGACCGGTACAGCTCGTGCACCTGGCTCGTCGACAGTCGTTCGCAGTCGTCCACGGTGAGCAGGGGGGGTGCGTCGGAGGTCATGCGGCTCCTTCCCGGAGCGCGGGTCGGGGGGCGGGCAGGGGTCCGGCGGCGCGGGCCCAGGCGAGGGCGGCGCCGGTGGCGGCGACCTCGCTGAGCACGCAGACGAGCCGGCTGGCGATGACGGCGGCGGTGGCGGCGGAGAGCGGCATGACCGCGCCCAGGGGGGCGAGGAGGACGAGTTCGCGCGCTCCCCAGCCGTCGGGCAGGACGAAGGCGAGGCTTCCGGCGACGGTGGCCAGGGCGAAGCCGCCGACGCAGACGGGCAGGGAGGTCAGCGGCGGGGCGCCGAGCAGGACGGCGATGACCCACAGGTGGAGTCCGGAGACCCCCCAGGAGGCGCACGCCCAGCCGATGGAGAGCCGCAGGGCGCGGGGCGAGCTGTCGGCGGCCCCGGCGGGGCGGCGGGCCAGCCGCATCGTCCACGCGACGAGCCTGCCCACCCAGCCGGGGCGGGCCACGGCCGCCGCCGCGACCAGCACGAGCGGGGCGAAGACCCAGGCTCCCGTGCCGAACACGGCCGGGGCGACGAGGAGTCCGGCGGCGGCCCCCGTGGTCATCCCGATGACGAGGCCGAGTCCGAAGGCGGCGATCATCCGCTCGGGGGCGATACCGACGGCCTTGCCGAGCTGGACGTGGGCGAGGACGCCCCAGATGCGGCCGGGTACGAACTTGCTGATGACGCCGATGAAGAAGATGCGGGCGGTGTCGCTGGTACGGGCGGGGGAACCGCCGTCCACGACGAGGACCCGCCAGGAGAGCATGGACAGGACGAGTCCGGCGGCGTTGGCGACCAGGGCCGCGCTCAGGAGGAGCACTCCCCCGGGCCGGCCGGCGGCGTCGGCCAGCTCCGTTCCGGCCGCGCGGATCGAACCGCCGACGGCGAAGCAGGTGGCCGCGACGAGGATGAGCGCGGCGGCCGGACGCAGCAACCGGGCCCACCGGGAGGGACGAGGCGCGGCCTTCGGCGCCGCCCCGTCCAGGGGTCCGGCTTCCGGCGGCAGGCCCCGGGACCGTACGGCTTCGGCTTCCGGCAACGCGGCTCCGGACCGTACGGCTTCGGCTTCGGCTTCCGGCGACGCGGTCCCGGACCGTACGGCTTCGGCTTCGGCTTCGGCTTCCGGCGACGCGGTCCCGGACCGTACGTCCTTGCGCAGCGCGCCCCTCGGCCGTACGGCTTCCGGCTCCTGGTCCACCCCGGCGCTCACGGTGCCGCCGCCGGGGCCGGATCGTCGCTGCGGGCGCGGCGGCCCCGCGCCGAGGGGCCGAAGCCCGGGTCCACCAGCCAGCGCACGCCTCCGGCCACCGCGCCGAGCACGAGGGCCAGGTGCACCGCGAAGTGCAGCGCGGTGAAGCGGAGCAGGAAGAGCCACCCCTTGCGGCGCGCCACGAAGCGGGACAGGCCCACGTCCGCCAGGGCGAAGGCCGCGGCGCAGGCGAGCGGCACCGCGAGGAGCCAGGGGGTGAGCAGGGCGAGCGGGAGCGTGAGCGGGACCAGTCCGGCGGCGAGCACGCCGCCCGTACGGTTGGCCCGCAGTCCGCCGCCGCGCCGGCGTTCCACGGCGGCGACGGGGACGAGGAGCTGGGAGCGGCGGTACTGCTCGGCGAGCATCGGCAGCAGTCGGTCCACGTCGTCGTGGCGGCCGGTCACCCGTTCGCTGAGGCGGATGCGGTGGGTGGCGGCGAGGCGGTCGCTGTACTCGACGTCCTCGGAGTCGCGGAGGTTCTCGTCGAAGGGTCCGGTCGCCTCGAAGACGGAGCGCTCGATCGCGGCCAGGGCGAAGAAGGCGGTGCCGACGACTCCGGCGCTGCGGCGCCGCCAGAAGTGCGCGTGCAGGCAGTGGTAGACCTCCACCGGGCCGTCGTCGAAGAGCGGTTCGGGATCGAGGACGCCGTGGACGCAGCCGGTCTCCGGATCGTCCATGAGCAGGTCGACGGCGTTCTCGATCGCGTCGGGGGCCAGGGCGATGTCGGAGTCGAGGAAGAACAGCACCTGCCCGGAGGAGGCGGCGACGCCCAGGTTGCGTGCGGCGGAGACCCCGCCGTTCTCCGGGCGGGCCACCAGGACGCACGGGAAGGTGCGGGCGATGTCGCGGGAGCCGTCGGTGCTGGCGTCGTCCACGACGACCACGTCCAGCGGGCGCAGGGTCTGGGCGTAGACGGACTCCAGGCAGGCCCGCAGGGTCTTCTCGTAGTTGTGGTTGGGGATGATCACTGACACGGAGGGGCGCTCCCGTGGCATGGCGGGTCCGGTCCTTTCGGTTCGGGGGATCGGTGCGGGCCCGGGCGGGCGAAGACGCCGCCGAGTGCGGCGGGCCGCCAGTCGAGGGAGGAGGGCCGGGCGGCGCACAGGGCGGCCAGGAGATGCTCCAGCGCGGCCAGTTCGTCCTGGAGGGGGTCGGGGCTCTCCATGTACAGCGCGGCGCGGACCGTGCCGTCCGGGCCCTCGACGACGTACACATGGACCGGTCCGGGCGTGTGGGGCCCGGCCCGGACGTGGCGGGAGCGCAGCCAGCGGGCCAGGTCGCGGGCTGTCCACCGGTCGGTGCGCGGGGGCCCGGTGCGCACGAGGAGCGCGGTCACCAGGAACACGGAGGCGTCCCGTTCCCCCGGGTCACCCCCAGGAGAAGCCGTCCCGGGCCGAGGTGGCGCACAGGGCCGCCCCGAGGGCGGGAGAGCCGGCGGCCGGCGTGGGGCGGAGGGCAGGGAGAGGGAACGCCCGCATGGGAAGACTCCTCGGAACGTAGCGGTGTGTGAATGACTTGTGACGGCCAGATCCTGTCGCCATCGCCGCGCCGGGGGCCACGGTTACCGGGTGGCCGAAAGCTGCGGGGCAGCAGGGTGCCAGCCGCGGGAACGGCCTCACGGGGCCCGCTGCCTGGGACGATGCGGGGGCGGCAGCAAACTGCCAGGCACCTTGCGGCCATCCGCCGCCGACCTCGGGGCACCTTGCGGTCATCACCGGGGCTCGCCGTTTCCGGCCATGAACACCCCGATGGGCCCATCCACCCCGTGGACCTGGTCTATACCTTCACAACGCACCGCCCCTACACTCGCGCCCGGTGCTGAAGGGGCGTCCCGCACCGGCGTGCGGGGACGGCGTGACATCTGCGGGGGAGCCAGAGATGTTAGAGGTACTGGGGCTGGACGCGCGGACGGAGCTGGTCTACCGGCTCGTCCTGGAGGAACCGGAGCTGCGGCTCGACGAGATCGTGGCACGGCTGGGGCGGAGCGAGGACGATGTGCGCCGGGCCCTGGACCAGTTGGCGGAGCTGTGTCTGCTGGACGACGCCCCCCATGGCACGGAGCAGGGCCAGCCGGTCTTCCGGGCCCTGGATCCGGCGGCCAGCCTGCCGTTCCTCCTCTCCCGCCGGGAGGCCGAACTGGCACGGCAGCAGCGGGGACTCGAAGTCGCCCGGGACGCGATGTCGGTCCTCACCACGGACCGGGGACGACGGGCCGGAGGCGGATTCGACGTCGTCAAGCGGCTGGAGGGGCTCGACGCGGTACGCGAGCGGCTGACCGAACTGGCCGAGCTGGCCAGGGCGGAGTGCCTCTCGCTGCTGCCCGGCGGCGCGCAGTCCCCGGACACGCTGGAGGCGAGCTGGCCTCTCGACCGGCGGGCGCTGGAGCGCGGGGTGCGGCTGCGCAGCATCTACCAGGACAGCTTCCGCAACGACCCGCCGACCCTGCGCTACGTGAACCGGCTGGGGTCGCTCGGCGCGGAGAGCCGGACGCTGCCGACGCTGCCGCTGGTCATGGTGGTGGTCGACGGCGAGGTCGCGCTGGTGCCGCTGGACCCCGACGACGGGCGGGCGGGCGCCCTGGAGTTGCGCAGCAAGGGGGCGGTCGCGGTGGCCCGGCTGCTGTTCGAGCAGCTGTGGGTGAACGCCACCCCGCTCTGCTCCGCTCCCGCCCGGGACGGCAACGGGCTGACCCCTCAGGAGGACGAGTTGCTGTCACTGCTGGCGAAGGGGCACACGGACGCGACCGCGGCACGCCGCCTGGGGGTGTCGCTGCGCACCGTGCGCCGGATGAACGCGGAGCTGACGGCCCGGATGCAGGTCCGCAGCAGGTTCCAGGCGGGTGCGGAGGCGGCCCGGCGGGGCTGGGTCTGAGCGTCCCGCGCCGAGTGAACCGGGCCGGTGTGCCGCCCGTGTCCTGTTGCGACACATCACCGTTGCCGGACCGCAATGCGGACAGGGGGTGACGCTGGTCGGACGCGTCCCATAGATTTCCTGCCCATCGCACCGGTGATCAGCGAGGGGACGGAGCACGACATGGCGGAATCGCCCACACCAGCACCACCTGCCTCACCAGCAGCGGGGCGGCGAGGGCCGACCCCGAAGTCCATAGCCGTCTGGAGCCTCGTGGCCCTGGCCGGCGCCATCGGCTGGGCCGTCCTCGCGCTCTCGCGGGGTGAAGAGGTCTCGGCCGCCTGGATGCTGGCGGCGGCCCTCGGTTCGTATGCGATCGCATACCGCTTCTACTCCCGGTTCATCGCCAACCGGGTCCTGAAGGCCGACAAGAACCGCGCGACCCCGGCCGAACGGCTGGACAACGGTGTCGACTTCCATCCCACCGACCGCCGGGTGCTCTTCGGCCACCACTTCGCCGCCATCGCCGGAGCGGGGCCGCTGGTCGGACCCGTGCTCGCCGCGCAGATGGGGTATCTGCCCGGTACGATCTGGCTCGTCGTCGGCGTCATCTTCGCCGGCGCCGTGCAGGACATGGTGACGCTCTTCTTCTCGACCCGCCGCAACGGCCGTTCGCTCGGCCAGATGGCGCGCGACGAGATAGGCCCGGTCGGCGGGATCGCCGCCCTGGTCGCGGTCTTCATCATCATGATCATCCTGCTTGCGGTCCTCGCGCTGGTCATCGTGAACGCGCTCGCGCACTCCCCGTGGGGCGTCTTCTCCATCGGCATGACGATCCCGATCGCCCTCTTCATGGGCGTCTATCTGCGGGTCCTGCGGCCCGGCAAGGTCAGCGAGGTCTCCTTCATAGGCGTCGCGCTGCTGCTGCTCGCGATCGTCTCGGGCGGCTGGGTCGCCGAGTCCTCGTGGGCGGACTTCTTCACGCTGGAGCCGGGCACGCTGGTCATCTGGATGATCGCGTACGGGTTCCTCGCCTCCGTACTCCCCGTGTGGCTGCTGCTGGCCCCGCGCGACTACCTCTCCACCTTCATGAAGGTCGGCACGATCGGGCTGCTGGCTCTCGGCGTGGTCGTCGCGCTGCCGACCCTGAAGATGCCCGCGGTCACCGACTTCGCCTCCAGCGGATCGGGCCCGGTCTTCGCCGGCTCGATGTTCCCGTTCGTCTTCATCACCATCGCCTGTGGCGCGCTCTCCGGTTTCCACTCCCTGGTCTCCTCCGGCACCACGCCGAAGATGGTCCAGAAGGAGACCCAGATCCGGATGATCGGGTACGGCTCCATGCTGGTCGAGTCGTTCGTCGCGATCATGGCGATGATCGCCGCCTGCATCATCGACCCCGGCCTCTACTTCGCCATCAACGCGCCCGTCGGTGTGATCGGCGACAGCGTCCAGTCCGCCTCGCAGGCCGTCGCCAACTTCGGCTTCACCATCTCCCCGGACGCCCTGGCCCAGGCCGCCAAGGACGTCGAAGAGGCGAGCCTGCTCTCCCGGACCGGTGGCGCGCCCACGTTCGCCCTCGGCATGTCGGAGATCTTCTCCGCGGTCGTCGGCGGGACCGCGATGAAGGCGTTCTGGTACCACTTCGCCATCATGTTCGAGGCCCTCTTCATCCTCACCACGGTGGACGCCGGCACCCGGGTCGGGCGCTTCATGCTCCAGGACATGCTGGGCAATGCCTACAAGCCGTTCCGCGAGGTCAGCTGGAAGCCGGGCGTCTGGTTCGCCAGTGCCGTCGTGGTCGGCGGCTGGGGGTACTTCCTCTGGGTCGGCGTGCACGACCCGCTGGGCGGCATCAACCAGCTCTTCCCGCTCTTCGGTATCGCCAACCAGCTGCTGGCCGCCGTCGCGCTGGCCGTCTGCACCGTCCTGCTCGTCAAGTCGGGGCGGTTGAAGTGGGCGTGGGTCACGGCGGTCCCGCTCGCCTGGGACGTGGCGGTCACACTCACCGCGAGCTGGCAGAAGATCTTCTCCGAGGACGTGAAGGTCGGTTTCTTCGCCCAGCGCGACAAGTACCAGGCGGGCATCGACGCGGGCGAGGTGCTGGCCCCGGCGAAGAACATGGACGACATGCGGACCGTCGTCACCAACTCCACGGTCGACGGGGTGCTGAGCGCGCTCTTCGCGCTCCTCATCATCGTGGTGCTCGTGGACGCCGGCCGGGTCTGCTACAAGGCCATCCGCGACCCGGAGAGCGTCAAGCTCCACGAGGCGCCGTACGTCGAGTCCAAGCTCGTCGCCCCGGCCTCGCTGTTCGCCACCAAGGAGGAGAAGGCCGAACTGGTCGCCGCCGGGGTCGGGCCCGAGGGCGGCATCCGCAAGGAGCCGGCGGAGACGGGGAGTCGGACATGACCGTCGCGGACGTCCGGCGGGTGGCGGGACGGATCCGCTGGTACGTCCGTGAGCTGACCGGTGAGTCCACGTACGACCGCTATGTGGCGCACGCGAGGACGCACGATCCGGACGCACCGGTGATGACCCGCCGCGCCTTCGAGCGCAGCCGTACGGACGCCCGCGAGGCGGACCCCCGCGAGGGCTTCCGCTGCTGCTGAGAGCAACCCTCGGCCGATCGGGGCCGCCGCACAACCCCTCCAGGGCGCGGCGGCCCCTTCCCGTGCCCCGCGCGCGGCCCGGGGCTCCGTTCCGATTCCCGGTGCGCGGAGCCCTCACCGTAGATAAGGATGTGCCCATGACATCGCACTCCCGGTCGCCCCGGCTCCGGCCCCTCCTCCTGACCACGGCCCTGGCACTGGCCCTGGCGGCGGCGACGGGCTGCGGCACCACGCCGGCGCCCGACAGACCGGCGGCGGGCCGGAGTTCCTCGGCCGGTCCGGCGCCCGACCGGGCGGAGCTGGAGGCGCGGGCGAGCGCCGCGCAGCTCGTGGCGGACCATGTGTGGGTGACCGAGTCCGCGGGCTACGCCCTGGCGCGGCAGTCGGTCGGGGTGCTCGGCGACGACGGGTTCGGCAGCGTCTACACCGAGCCGGAGGGCGGGCAGATCCAGCTGGCGGTGGAACGCCTCCCGCACGCCGACGCCGACTGTACGGACGGACCCGCGGCGGGCAGCGACCGGGAGCCCGTGGTGACGTGCGAGCGGGACGGCGAGCAGTGGTACCGGGCCACGGAGTCCGGCCACGCGTACGCCCGGGAACAGGGCGACCTCGTGATCACGGTGAGCGGGGAGCGCGAGAAGGTGGACCGGGCGACGCTGCGGTCGGGGGGGGGGGCCGCCCCCCCCGCCGACGACCACGAGCTGGACCAGGTGCTTCCGTCGGCCGAGGAGGCCTCCGGGCGGCAGCCGGTCGAACGCGGCGACCTGCCGCCGGAGGGCGACGGGGCCCCGAACAACGAGGTGGGAGCGAGCGGCTGATGGATCTGACGATCAGGGTGGCGGAGCCCGGCGAGTACGCCGTGCTCGGCGAGATCGTCGCCGAGGCGTATCTCGGCGACGATCTGCTGGACGGCCCGCAGGACCCGTATCTGCTCAGACTGCGGGCGGTGGAGCAGCGGGCGGCCGAAGCGGAGGTGCTCGTCGCGCTCGATCCGGACGGGGTCGTGCTCGGGGGTGTGACGTATGCCGCTCCCGGCACGCCGTGGCGTGACATCGCCGGTCCGGACGAGGCCGAATTCCGGATGCTCGCCGTGGCCCGCGCGGGGCGCGGACGGGGCGTGGGAGAGGCGCTCGTACGGGCGTGCGTCGAGCGGGCCCGGTCGGCGGAAGGCGTCCGCGCGCTGGTGCTGTCGACGCAGCCGGCGATGCTCTCAGCCCATAGGATCTACCGTCGGCTCGGCTTTCTGCGGACCCCTGAACGGGACTGGGAACCCGTGCCGGGCCTGCGCCTCATGACCTTCCGGCTGGAGCTGCGGGCGGCTTCCTGAGGGGCGTGTGAAAACGACGCGACACAACATGTGGGGGCCGCAGCATCTGGCGGCCCCCACATGTATGCTCGACCTCGCTGTCGCCGCAGGGGAATCCGGTGCGAATCCGGAACTGTCCCGCAACGGTGTGATCAGTGTGCTTTTGCACACCTGCAAGTCCGAAGACCTGTCGACAGTGCGTCCGGCTCGACCGAACCGGATGCCAGACGTCCGGGCCTCGCGGATAGGCCGGTGGACGCCGTCAGCAGTGCTGCCCCGCCCCGGGTTTCGCGCTGCCCGGCTTCCCCGCCTTCCGCCGGCCCCCTGCCGAGCGAGGGAAAGCCCAGTGACCATCGCGCCCGCCGATCCGGTTTCAGCCACCGAATCCGCTGCCTCCACCACGTCCGGCGAAGGCACGAACGACGGACCCGGGACCGCCCTGTTGCGGACCCTGACCGACCTCACCGTCGATCTGCCCGACACCGACCCCGGACGGGTCGCCGCCTCCGCGCTGCGCGGGCGCAACGCCCGCTCCGACGAGGCCGAGCTGCGCTCGCTGGCCACCGAGGCGGCGGCGGGTCTGATCTCCGAGGACCCGGCGTACTCCAAACTCGCCGCCCGGCTGCTGACTCGTACGATCGCCGACGAGGCCGCGGGCCAGGGCACGACGCACTTCTCCGCCTCTGTCGCCGTGGGCCACCGCGAGGGCCTGATCGCCGACCGCACCGCCGCCTTCGTCGAGCTGCACGCGAAGGCGCTGGACGAGCTGGTCGAGCGGACGCTGGCCGAGGGCGCGGACGACCGCTTCGGCTACTTCGGTCTCCGTACGCTGCACAGCCGTTACCTGCTGCGCCACCCGATCACCCGCCAGGTCATCGAGACCCCGCAGCACTTCATGCTGCGCGTGGCCGCGGGCCTCGCCGAGGACGAGTCGGCGCGCGCGCTGGACGAGGTCGCCGCGCTCTACGGGCTGATGAGCAAGCTGGACTACCTCCCCTCCTCCCCCACCCTCTTCAACTCCGGCACCCGGCACCCGCAGATGTCCTCCTGCTATCTGCTGGACTCGCCGAAGGACGAGCTGGACTCGATCTACGACCGCTACCACCAGGTGGCGCGGCTCTCGAAGCACGCGGGGGGCATCGGTCTGTCGTACTCCCGCATCCGCGCCCGGGGTTCGCTGATCCGGGGCACCAACGGGCACTCCAACGGCATCGTGCCGTTCCTCAAGACGCTGGACGCCTCGGTGGCGGCGGTGAACCAGGGCGGCCGGCGCAAGGGCGCCGCGGCGGTCTACCTGGAGACCTGGCACGCGGACATCGAGGAGTTCCTGGAGCTCCGCGACAACACCGGTGAGGACCAGCGGCGTACGCACAACCTGAACCTGGCGCACTGGATCCCGGACGAGTTCATGCGCAGGGTCGACGCGGACACCGAGTGGTCGCTGTTCTCCCCGGCGGACGTGCCCGAGCTGGTCGACCTGTGGGGCGACGAGTTCGACGCGGCCTACCGCGCGGCCGAGGCCAAGGACCTGGCCCGCAAGACGATGCCGGCGCGTGAGCTGTACGGCCGGATGATGCGGACCCTCGCACAGACCGGCCAGGGCTGGATGACGTTCAAGGACGCCTCCAACCGGACCGCGAACCAGACCGCCGAGCCGGGCCGGGTCGTGCACTCGTCGAACCTGTGCACGGAGATCCTGGAGGTCACCAACGACGGCGAGACGGCCGTCTGCAACCTGGGCTCGGTCAACCTGGGCGCCTTCGTGGCGAACGGCTCGATCGACTGGGACCGCCTGGACTCCACCGTCCGTACGGCCGTCACCTTCCTGGACCGGGTCGTCGACATCAACTTCTACCCGACCGAGCAGGCCGGGAACTCCAACTCCCGCTGGCGGCCGGTCGGCCTGGGCGCCATGGGCCTCCAGGACGTCTTCTTCCAGCTGCGCCTGCCCTTCGACTCGCCCGAGGCGCGCGCGCTCTCCACGAAGATCTCCGAGCGGATCATGCTGGCCGCGTACGAGGCGTCCTGCGACCTCGCCGAGCGCTCGGGCCCGCTGCCCGCGTGGTCCGAGACGCGTGCCGCGCGCGGTGTGCTGCACCCCGACCACTACGCCACCGAGCTGAACTGGCCGGAGCGCTGGGACGCCCTGCGCGCCCGGGTCGCGAAGACCGGTATGCGCAACTCGCTGCTGCTCGCCATCGCGCCGACCGCCACGATCGCCTCGATCGCCGGTGTGTACGAGTGCATCGAGCCGCAGGTCTCCAACCTGTTCAAGCGCGAGACGCTCAGCGGTGAGTTCCTCCAGGTCAACGGCTACCTGGTGGACGAGCTGAAGAAGCTCGGTGTGTGGGACGCCCGTACCCGTGAGGCGCTGCGCGAGGCCAGCGGCTCCGTGCAGGGCTTCGCCTGGATCCCCGACGACGTGCGGGCGCTGTACCGCACGGCGTGGGAGATCCCGCAGCGCGGCCTGATCGACATGGCGGCGGCCCGTACGCCGTTCCTCGACCAGAGCCAGTCGCTCAACCTGTTCCTGGAGACGCCGACGATCGGCAAGCTCTCCTCGATGTACGCGTACGCCTGGAAGCAGGGGCTGAAGACGACGTACTACCTGCGTTCGCGCCCGGCGACCCGGATCGCCCGTGCCGCGTCCGGTCAGGCGTCGGCCGCCGCCCCCATTCCCGTACAGCAGGCGTCGGCTCCCGACGCGGACGCCATCGCCTGCTCTCTCGAAAACCCCGAGTCCTGCGAGGCCTGCCAGTAATGAGCACCACGAACAACGAGAAGAACCTGCTCGACCCGGGCTTCGAGCTGACCCTGCGTCCGATGCGCTACCCGGACTTCTACGAGCGCTACCGGGACGCGATCAAGAACACCTGGACCGTGGAGGAGGTCGACCTCCACTCGGACGTCGCCGACCTCGCGAAGCTGTCGCCGGGTGAGCAGCACATGATCGGCCGGCTGGTGGCGTTCTTCGCGACCGGTGACTCGATCGTCTCGAACAACCTCGTGCTGACGCTGTACAAGCACATCAACTCCCCCGAGGCGCGGCTGTACCTGTCGCGGCAGCTCTTCGAGGAGGCCGTGCACGTCCAGTTCTATCTGACGCTGCTGGACACCTATCTGCCCGACCCGGACGACCGGGCGGCGGCGTTCGACGCGGTCGAGGAGATCCCCTCGATCCGCGAGAAGGCGCAGTTCTGCTTCAAGTGGATGGACTCGGTCGAGAAGATCGACCAGCTGGAGACGAAGGCCGACCGCCGTCGCTTCCTGCTGAACCTGATCTGCTTCGCGGCCTGCATCGAGGGGCTGTTCTTCTACGGGGCGTTCGCGTACGTGTACTGGTTCCGCTCGCGCGGCCTGCTGCACGGTCTCGCCACGGGCACCAACTGGGTGTTCCGTGACGAGACGATGCACATGAACTTCGCGTTCGAGGTCGTGGACACCGTCCGCAAGGAGGAGCCGGAGCTCTTCGACGACGCGCTCCAGCAGCAGGTCACCGACATGATGAAGGAGGCCGTCGAGGCGGAGCTCCAGTTCGGCCGCGACCTGTGCGGCGAGGGCCTGCCGGGCATGAACACCGAGTCGATGCGCGAGTACCTGCAGTGCGTCGCCGACCAGCGGCTCGCCCGCCTCGGCTTCCCGACGGTGTACGGCTCGGAAAACCCGTTCTCCTTCATGGAGCTGCAGGGTGTCCAGGAGCTGACGAACTTCTTCGAGCGCCGCCCGTCCGCCTACCAGGTGGCGGTCGAGGGCTCGGTCGGGTTCGACGACGACTTCTAGACCCCTTCCGGATTCCGTACGACAGAAGGCCCCACCGTGCCGAGCACGGTGCCCCCTTCCGCGTCCCGGCACAGCGGGACCAGAACCGGCCGAACCGAAAATGATTGGACTAGACCAAGCCTTGGCGTGCACACTCTCACATCGATCACGCCCGACCGGGCCCGGATCGCCCCAGAGAGGCGCGCATGCCCGTCATCGAAGTGGCAGACCTCGTCAAGGAGTTCAGCCGACCCACACGGCAGGAGGGCCGCTTCGGAGGCCTCCGTACGCTGCTGACGCGTGAGCAGACCGTCAAGCGCGCCGTCGACGGCGTGAACTTCACCGTCCAGCAGGGCGAGATGGTCGGCTATCTCGGCCCCAACGGTGCGGGGAAGTCCACCACCATCAAGATGCTCACCGGCATCCTCGTCCCGACCTCCGGCACGGTCACGGTCGCCGGCACCACGCCCTGGCGGGACCGGTCCCACAACGCCCGCCGGATCGGCGTGGTCTTCGGCCAGCGCAGCCAGCTCTGGTGGGACCTGCCGCTGCGCGACTCGCTCTGGCTGATCGGCCGCCTCTACGACGTGCCGGAGGCCCGGTTCCGCGAGCGGCAACGGCAGTTCAGCGAGGTGCTCGACCTCGGCCCGTTCCTCGACACCCCCGTCCGCCAGCTCTCCCTGGGCCAGCGGATGCGCGGCGACCTAGCCGCCGCGATGCTCTACGACCCGGACATCCTCTACCTGGACGAGCCGACCGTCGGGCTCGACGTCATCGCCAAGGAGCGGATACGCACCTTCGTCGGGGAGCTGAACCGGGAATCGGGGACGACGGTCGTCCTCACCACCCACGACCTCGACGACGTCGAGGAACTCTGCGACCGGATCATCCTCATCGACCACGGCAAGGTCGCCTACGACGGCGCGGTGGACGAGCTGAAGGCCCGCTACGCCCCGCACCGCGAACTCGTCGTGCAGACCGACCGGCTGGAGAGCGTCGAGGGCGCGGAGGTCGTCCGCCGGGAGGAGGGGAAGGTGTGGCTGCGCTTCGACCCCGTCCGCACCCCGCCCGCCGAGCTGGTGGCCGCGGTGCTGGCGCAGCACCGGGTGACCGATCTGTCGATCGTGGAACCCGAGCTGGAGAGCGTCATCCACCGGATCTACGCGGACCGCGGATGACCGCCCCGACGACGGCCCGCGCCTCGGCGACGACGGCCCCCGCCTCGGCGAAGCAGCCGCTCAGGACGCCTCTTCGGGCCTATCTCGCCTGCGCCCGGATGGAGTTCCGTACCGCCCTCACCTACCGCACGTCCTATCTGTCGTCCTTCGCCATGATGCTCCTCCAGATCTGGTTGCTGACGGTGGTCTGGAAGGCCCTCTACGACGGCCGCGCGGAGGTGGACGGGCTCAGCCTCACCACCATGACGGCGTACGCGACGCTGACGACGCTCCAGTACCAGCTCGTCAGCCCGTGGCGGTCCTCCCCCATCGACCAGCGGGTACGGGAGGGCAAGGTCGCCGTGGACCTGCTGCGGCCCGTCGGCTTCCCCGGGCAGATGCTCGCCGGCCAGCTGGGATGGGCATCGGCCGCGGTCCCGGTCCTGCTGGTGGCGCTGCCGTTCGCGCTGCTGATCGGCGCGGGCCAGGCACCGGCCTCGGCGGCCGCCGGGTTCGCCTACCCGGTGTCGCTGATCGGCGCGCTGCTCGTGAACCAGCTGCTCGGGCTGCTGCTCGGCATGGTCTGCTTCTGGACCCTGGAAGTGAGCGGCGCCCTCATGGCCTACCGCTTCGTCGCCCAGTTCTTCTCGGGGGCCCTGGTCCCGTTGTGGTTCATGCCGGGGCCGGTCAGGGTGGCCGCGGAATGGCTGCCGTTCCAGGCCACCGCGTACACCCCGGCGGCCGTCTACCTGGGCCAGGTCGAGGGCCCGGGCATCGTGGCCGCCCTGGGGGTCCAGTTCGCCTGGATCGCCGCGCTCGGCGCGCTGGCCGCGCTCGTCTGGTCGCGCGCCCGGCGCCGCGTCATGTCGCAGGGGGGATGAGGGACGATGCGAGGTCCACGTGTCTATCTGCTGCTGGCCGGTGCGGCGTTCCGGGCCGAGTTCCAGTACCGGGGGAACCTGTTCATCAACATCATCGGCGGCCTGTTCTACCAGGGTATCGGGCTGGCCTTCATCTGGGCGGTGCTGGACCGCTTCGGGCAGGTCGGCGGCTGGGGACTGGGGGAGATCGCCTTCCTCTACGGCATCAGGCTCACCGCCCACGGCCTGTGGCTGCTCCCCGGTCACCAGCTCATCCACGTCGACCATGTCGTCGTCGAGGGCGAGTACGACCGCTATCTCGTCCGTCCGGTGCCGCCGCTGGTCCAGCTCCTCACCCGCAGGGTGGGGCTGAGCTCGGTCGGTGACCTGACGGGCGGCGTGGTCCTCCTGTCCATCGCCTCGGCCGCCGCGCCGGTCGACTGGTCGCCGGGAGCCGTCTGCTTCCTCCTGCTCGCCGTGGTGGGCGGTGCGCTGGTGGAAGGCTCCCTGCAACTGGCCGCCTCCGCCCTGGTCTTCAGGATGAAGCGGGTCTCCCCCATCAAGTTCGCCATCGACATGATCTTCAGCGACTTCGGCAACTACCCGCTGAAGATCTTCGGCCCGGTGGCCGGCTTCGGGCTGACCTTCGTCTTCCCGCTGGCCTTCGTCGCCTACCTGCCGGCGACCGTGCTGATGGGACGGGAGGAGGAACTCGCCGTGCCGGAATGGCTCGCCTGGGGCGCTCCGGCCATCGGCGTCGTGCTCATGTACGCCGCGTACCGCTTCTGGGAGCGGCAGTCCCGCCATTACGAGAGCAGCGGGCACTGAAGAGATCGCCTTCTAGGCCTTCGCCCAACCCTTCGGGTAGGAGTGCCGCGTCACCCTGTAGGGCCGCGCGGCACTCTGCGTTTCCGGGGGTCCGGCCGCCGCCCGCCGCCCGCGTTCCGCCTCCCGCAGCTGGCGGTCGATGCGGCGTTCGCGGACGACGCCGAGGGCCACGGGCGCGAGGACGAGGGCGAAAAGTGCTGCTACGACCAGGTAGTTCAGGAATGTGTTCATGCCTCTACTCTGGACCGCCCGGGCGAAAATCATCAGTGGCAGGACTGCCATCGGGCATCAAATAGCTGCCACACTTGCCGCATGCTGACCAATGTCGCCGCTCTCCTCCTCGACGAGGTCCACCCCTTCGAACTCGGCGTCCTGTGCGAGGTGTTCGGACTCGACCGCAGCGAAGAGGGCCTTCCGGTGCACGACTTCGCCGTGGTCTCCGCCGAGGGCCCCGTGCTGAACACCCACGCGGGCTTCACCATCACCACGCCGCACGGCCTGGAGAGGCTGGAGGAGGCCGACCTCATCGCCGTGCCGGCGGGCAGCCACTTCATGCAGCGGGAGTATCCGGAGGAGGTCCTGGCCGCGCTGCGCCGGGCCGTGGAGCGCGGCTCGCGGGTGCTGAGCGTCTGCTCGGGGGCGTACGTCCTCGGCGCGGCCGGGCTGCTGGACGGCCGCCGCTGCACCACCCACTGGCGGCACGCGGCGGAGCTGTCCCGGCGCTTCCCGAAGGCGATCGTCGAGCCGGACGTGCTGTACGTGGACGAGGGCGCAGTGATCAGTTCGGCGGGCACCGCCGCCGGGATCGACGCCTGTCTGCACCTGATCCGGCAGGAGTACGGACCGGACGCGGCCAACACCCTCGCCCGGCGCATGGTGGTGCCGCCGCACCGGGACGGCGGGCAGGCGCAGTACATCAGCCGCCCGCTGCCCCGGAACGCCTGCGACACCGTCGGCTCCACCCTGGCCTGGATGGAGCAGCACCTCGACCAGGAGATGACGGTCGAGCAACTGGCCGCGCAGGCGCACATGTCGCCGCGCACCTTCGCCCGGCGGTTCCAGCAGGAGACCGGGACCACCCCCTACCGCTGGCTGCTGCGGCAGCGGGTGCTGCTGGCCCAGCACCTGCTGGAGACCTCCGACCGGACGATCGACACGATCGCGGGCCAGACGGGCTTCGGTACGGCGGCGACCCTGCGCCACCAGTTCGTACGGTCACTGGGCACCACGCCGAACGCCTACCGCCGGACCTTCCGGGGCCCGGCGGCCACAGCCGTGCCCGACGTCGCCTGAGAGCGGGGCGGAGGGGTCAGACGCCGCAGCTGGGGGCCGACCAGAAGCGGCTCGGCCCCTGGTTGACGTGCACGTGGTCGTTGTGGCCGGAGTAGCCGGGGCCGAGGATGCCCCGGAAGCCGTGGTAACGGGCCTGCTTGGCCAGCGTGCACAGGGAGTGCGGGGAGGCGCCGAGGTCGACCGCGTCGCCGTACATGTGGCGGCTGTTGGAGGCCCCGCCGACGGCCGCGTTGCAGGAGACGGAGCGGAAGCCGCTGGTGACGCGGATGGACTTGTCGCCGAGCGCGTGGCGCAGCGCCTCCAGCTTCCACATGCTGCTCAGCGCGTTGGCCTTGGCCGTGCCCGCCGCGACCTTGCCGCCGGCCCAGGTGCTGTTGCACTTGTTCAGCTCGGGGTACGTGAAGTGGACCGGCGTGCAGTCGTTGTCCTGGAGCGCGTAGAGCTTGGCCTGGGTGGCGGGTCCGGCGACCCCGTCCGCGGCCAGGCCGTAGGCCGCCTGGAACCGCTTGACGGCGGCGGTGGTGGCGGGGCCGTAGGAGCCGTCGATGGCGAGCACCGCGTTGTAGCCCGGGTAGCCGGCCACCCGGATCTGGAGCTGGGTGACGTCGTTGCCGGTGGCCCCGGCCTTCAGGGTGCGGGTCCAGGTGTAGCAGCCGTCCGCCTGCGCGGGGCCTGCGGTCAGCACCGCACCACCCAGAGCGAACGTAATGGTCATGACAAGTCCGAGCAGAACGCGTGCGGTACGTCTCAGCACAGGGGTCTCCCTCTGAACGTCACGGTCGATGTCCGGGCGAGCCTGGCCCAGCCGACTACGCGCGTCAACTACCCCTGGGGAAACTGCAGTTATCTGCCAGAGGTCCCGCGGGAACCGGCGGGGCCCCGGCACCGGGCGAACCGGTCGCCGGGGCCCCGCAGAGGCGTTCTCAGTCGTTCGGGACGGTCTCGTAGCGCGGCGTGCCCTCTTCCATCTGCCGCAGCGCGTCCTTGCGCTCGCGCTTGGAGAGCCGGTCGATGTAGAGGTAGCCGTACAGGTGGTCCGTCTCGTGCTGGAGGCAGCGCGCGAAGTAGCCGGTGCCCTTGACCCGGATCGGGTTGCCCTTCGCGTCCTGGCCGCGCACCACCGCGTAGTCGGGGCGGGCGAGCGAGGCGTACGCGGTCGGGACCGAGAGGCAGCCCTCGTTGGAGTCGTCGAGGACCCGCATCTCGGGGGCCAGCTCCTCCAGGACCGGATTGCAGACGACACCGGTGTGGCGCTTGCCGTCGTCGTCCGGGCAGTCGTAGACGAAGACCTTCAGGTCCACGCCGATCTGGTTGGCGGCGAGGCCGACGCCCTCGGCCGTCTTCTGGCTGGCGAACATGTCGTCGATCAGCTGGGCCAGCTCGTCGTCGAACGCGGTGACGTCCTTGCACTCCTTGTGGAGCACCGGGTTGCCCACGACCGTGATCGGACGCGAGGTGCCGCGCGCGCGGTAGGCCGCCTCCCGCTCCTCGCAGTCCTCGGTGTCGACGACGAACCCCTCGTCGTCCACGTCGATCCGCCCGTCCGTCTCCTGCTGCGACATGTCCGCCGTACGCCTTCCTGCAAAACCTGAACTCGGTGACCCCGCCGTATCCCGTCACAATTTGGGAAGCGCGGGAGGAGCAGCACCGCGATCGGTGCGCGTACAGCCTACGGGCAGCGGTCAGCAGACTTCTTCGAGATCCCGCCACTCGCGGCTGTCCGGGCTGTCGGCGACCCAGCCGTCCAGCAGCCCGCGCACCAGCCCGGCGGGGGCGGCGAGACCGCACTCACGCTCCGGCACCCACAGGTCGCCGGCGCCTGCGGTGCGGTGGCCGAGCGGCCCCGGGTGGCCCGGCTCACTGTGGTCGTGCGGGTCCAGGTGCTCCCCGTCGCCCTCGTCGCTCTCCATCCGGCTCTCCGAGCACGCCCGGCACAGCAGCCGCACGGAGGAGGACCAGTCCTCGGCGGCGAACCCGGCGTCCGATGCCAGCTTCTCCAGCGCGTCCCGGTCCTCCTCGGTGGCCGCCTCCAGCAGCACCACCCAGGTCGGCACCGGGGACGGCGCCCACAGCTCGATCTCGTCGAACACCGGATACGCGGGCCCGGCCGCGGTGACCCGCTCGCCGTTGGGCACCCCGTCGTGCAGGACGACCTCGCCCCAGCGCCGCCCGGAGGACGGCAGCGGGATCGAGAGCACCTCGATCCGGGCCGGGTCGAGCCGGCGGCCCCAGACCACCTCGGCCTCGCCCTCCGGCGAGAGCCGCACGGCGGCGCTGCCCAGCTCCATGCCGGTCGGCTCGGTGGTGGCCGCGCTGTGCTGGCCGCCGCCGGGGACCTTCAGGCCGTACGCCTGCCAGGCCCGCCTCGCCAGCGGCCAGTCCTGGAGCGCGGTGGCCGCGATCCCCACGTTCCACCAGTCCGGGGCGCCGGACTCGCGGTCCAGCAGCGCGACCGCCCGCAGGCCCGCCGCGCGCGCCTGCTCCCAGTCGTGCCGGAACTTGTGCAGCAGCGCCAGATTGAACCAGGACTCCGAGAGCCAGGGCTCCAGATCCGCCGCGCGCGTCAGCAGCGCCCCCGCGTCCTCGTACCGGCCGTCGCCGATCAGCGTGAACGCGCGGTCCGTGGCCTGCCGCCAAGAGGCGGACGGCCGATGCCGTACCTTCCCGAAGATCCTCACGATTCCCGCCTGTCCCGACTGGACACCCTCGTCATCCGCTCTGCTTTCGCATCCAACCATGCCCGGCCGGACGCCCGCTCATTACCCATGGGTTACCCAGCTCCGGCCGGGGTCAGACCGCCTCGCGCGAGGACGCGTCCCAGCGCCTCCACCACCTGTGGCTGGTGGTCGTGCCCGGTGCCGAGCCTGAGCTGTTCCAGCGCGCCGAGCGGCCCGCCCACACATTCCCCGCACAGGTCGTCGTATGCGTTGACCGTCCTGACGATCCTGGCGGCGGGCAGTTGTTCCCGGTACGGATCGGCCTGCTGCTCCACCACCGCCGCTACCGCCGGACCGGCCCCGGTCCGGCGGACCACCGCCGCGCCGAGCAGGGCGATCCGGCGCTGCTGGTCGGCGGGCAGCCGGGCGGTCGCCCCGCCGGCGACCGGGTCGAGGAGGGAGAGCTGGCCTATGTCGTGCATCAGGGCGGCGTGCTCCAGGACGGTCAGCTGCGGCCCGGTAAGACCCAGCTCCCGCCCCACGGCGGTGGCGAGCGCGGCGACCCGGCGGGCATGGCCGGGCCGGGTGTACCCGGCGATCTCGGTGGCGCGGGCGAGCGAGGCGATCGTCTGCCGACGGGTCGTGCGGACGGCCGCGTACCGGCCGGCGGAGACCTGGGTGAGCAGCAGCGGCCCGCACAGCACGGGCAGCGCCCAGAGCCCGGCGACCGCGACCCCCAGCGCCATCACTGCCCCGGTCACGCCGATCGCGGTCCCGGCCCCGGCGAGCGCGCGCACCTCGTCGACCAGGAGAGATCCGTACGGGGGCGGGGCGCAGGTCCCCTCGACGCGGGCCCGCGAACGCGCCAGGAGGGCGGCCGCCAGGGCGTCGCACAGGGCGGTCGCCGCCAGCACCGCGAGCGGGAGCAGCACGAAGTACGGCCCGTCGCCGAACCAGCGCTCGGCCTGCCCGGAGGCGTACAACGGCTGGAAGCAGACCGCCGCGAAGCCCGCGGTCAGGGTCCGGCGGGCGGCCCGGTCGGCGTCCGCACCACGGCCGCGCGCCACCCGCGGTACGGCGGCGAGCGCCTGCGCGACGACCACCACGGCGACCACCTGGAGCGCCCCGTGCGTGGTAGGCCGCCCACCGCTGTCCCCGAGCAGGGCGTACGCGAGGGCCCCGGCGGCGGCGAGCGGCGCGGGCTCCCGCTCCCCGGGGCCGACGCCCCGGCGGACCAGCTCCCCGGCGGCGACCAGGACCCCGAAGGCCAGGGCGTGGCCCGGCTCGACGAGCCCGTGCACGAGGGTGTGGGCGATCCCGACCAGGGCGAGGAGCAGCGCGGCCCCGCGCACCGCGAGAACGGCCGGGCCGGGCGGGCCGCTCCCGTACGGGGCCCTCATCGGCGGCGGCCCGGGGAGGGCTTGGTGCCCGGGGACGGCCTGCCGCCCTGGGACGACCGGGCCGCGGGCACCGCTCCCGGCTCGCGGCGGGGCCCGCCCACCACGCCGTGCGGCTCGGCCGGCCCGTACGGCGCGAAAGGTTTGTCGGCGGTGACGGCGGTGTCGGCGGCGCTCCAGCCGTGCCGGCCCAGGGCCCGGTCCAGCGCCCCCACCATCCGGGGGTCGAACTGGCTGCCCGCGCACCGCCTCAGCTCGGCGAGCGCGGCGGAGACCGGGCGGGCGCGGCGGTAGGAGCGGGTGGAGGTCATCGCGTCGAAGGCGTCGGCGACCGCGACGACCCGGGCGAACTCGGGGATGCGCTCGCCGCTGAGCCCGTACGGATAGCCGCTGCCGTCGAGGCGTTCGTGGTGGTGCAGGATCGCGTCGCGCGCCTCGTCCAGGAAGCCGATGCCCCGGACGATCTCGTGCCCGTACTCCGGGTGCAGCTCCATGATCCGCCGCTCCTCGGGGGTGAGCGGCCCGTCCTTGCGCAGGACGCGGGTGGGGACGCCGAGCTTGCCGATGTCGTGCAGGATCCCGGCGAACCGGAGGCCCTCCACCCGGCGTTCGTCCAGGCCGAGTTCACGGGCGATCAGAACGGAGGCCCGGCCGACCCGTTCGCTGTGGCCGCGGGTGTAGGTGTCCTTGATGTCGACGGCGTGGACCAGGGCGCGGATGGTGGCGCGGTGGGCGGCCTGTTCGCGGTGGTACTGCGCGAAGACCCGGCAGGAGAGGTACATCGGCAGCAGCACGAGGAGCGCGGAGGGCGGGCCGTACGGGCTCCGCCACAGGAAGGCCGTCATCAGTCCGGCGAGCGCGTGCACCAGATGCGGCCCGAGGGCGCGCGGCAGCAGTTCGCAGACGCTGCGGTGCACGGGCCGGCGTTCCGCCGCCGCGAGGATGACGCCGTCCAGCGCGGTCAGCACCAGGCTGAAGGCGGCCGCGGCGGCGCAGGCGGGCAGCAGGGCGCGGGGAAGGTCCGGGTCCGCTCCCCCGCCGCCGAGGGTCGCGGGGCCGCCGAGGGCGGCGTACGCCCAGGAGGCGGCGGCGCAGGTGAGGGCGAGCTGAGCGGTCCGCCAGCTCCGGCGGGCCGCGTACGGCGGCTGCTCCACCCGCCCGGCCAGCGAGCCGGGCACCGCCACCAGCGCGGCGGCCGCGGGCGGCAGCAGGAAGGCGGCGGCGAGGAGGACCGGGAGGAACGACCCGGTGGCGACCGGTCCCGTGCCTCCGGGCAGTGGGCGGCGGCCGACCAGCTCGCAGCCGAGCCCGAGGGCGGCCAGCAGGGCCGCCGTGCCCCACGGAACCGGGGCTCCGGGGGCGTACGCGGGAAGCGTGCACCCGATCGCGCCGAGAACGGCGGCCAGGATGCAGGCACGTGCCGCCGCCGGTGTGCCCCTCACGCCCGCACTCGCCCCCCAGCATGGTCGATGGACGCGCCACGCTAGCGAGTTGTGCGGCTCACCGAGCCGCTACGGATCCGATTAGCACATTCGGGTGACTATTCGGCGGCGGTCGCCGACCGGTCCGTGTCCTGCACGGACACGTCGTGATCGGGCACGGCCTCGCCGGCCCGGATCAGGTCGATCCGGCCCATCACCTTGGAGCGCAGGTCGGTCGGGACGTCGTCCTGTCCGCAGCAGCGCTTGACCAGCTTCTTCACGGCCTGTTCGAGGCCGTACTTCTCCAGGCACGGAGAGCACTCCTCGAAGTGCGTCTCGAACTTGGTGCAGTCGCCCTCGGGCATCTCCCGGTCGAGGAACTCGTAGAGATGGTCGAGGACCTCCGAGCAATCCGTCTCGTGCGGCTCTCCGCAGCTCATGAGGCCGAGCCCTTCCGATCGTCCGAGTCACCGGCACCGGCCGCGACGAGCCCGCGCTCACGGGCGTAGTCCTCCAGCATGCCGCGCAGCTGGCGGCGGCCGCGGTGCAGCCGGGACATCACCGTACCGATGGGAGTCCCCATGATGTCCGCGATCTCCTTGTAGGCAAAGCCCTCGACATCGGCGAGATACACGGCGATGCGGAACTCCTCGGGGATCGCCTGGAGCGCCGACTTCACGTCGGAGTCCGGGAGATGGTCGAGCGCCTGGGACTCCGCCGAGCGCAGACCGGTCGACATGTGCGACTCGGCCCGGGCCAGCTGCCAGTCCTCGATCTCCTCGGCGGCGCTGCGCTGGGGCTCCCGCTGCTTCTTGCGGTACGAGTTGATGAAGGTGTTGGTGAGGATGCGGTACATCCACGCCTTGAGGTTGGTGCCCTCACGGAACTGGTGGAAGGAGCCGTACGCCTTGGCGTAGGTCTCCTGGACCAGGTCCTCGGCATCGGCGGGGTTGCGCGTCATGCGCAGCGCGGCCGAGTACATCTGGTCGAGAAAGCCGAGGGCGTCCCGCTCGAAGCGCGCGTTGCGCTCGGCGGTCGTCTCGGGTGCGCGGCCGTCGTCGGTCCCTGTGTCGGTCCCAGTGACCGGACCCACCTCCTCCAACGATGTGGCGGAGCCGAAACCGGACCCGCTCGCCTCGGAGAATAGTCGACCTTGCTTGCGGGCGGCCTGTCGATCACCCGCGCCCGGGGTCCGCTCGGAGGTGGTCTTCGCCGCGGGCAGCACGGTCCACTCCAGGTCAGCGGCGCTAGAGCGGCTCGGGCAGATGGTCGAACCCATGCGACGGACTCCCTCTCCACGTACGACGTTGTTGTACCGACGTCCCGAACAACAGCGCCCCTGTGCGGAGCATTCCCGGGGCCTGTGTCACCCGAGTGACGTGAGCCACCCGGTGACCGCCGCGGTGAGGATGCCCATCGTCTGATCCTCGCTCAGCCCGGATTTCTTCGGTACGGCGAAGCCGTGGTCGCCGTGGGGCACTTCGACCAGCTGGTGGTCGCCCTCCGGGAACTCCTCGGGTCGGCCGAACGGGTCGTTGCCGCCCTGCACGACCAGCGTGGGCACACCGGCGCCGAGCAGTTCACCGGCGCGGGACTTCTCGGGCCTGCCCGGCGGGTGCAGCGGGAAGCTGAGCGCGAGGACGGCGACCGCGCCCAGTTCGGTCGCGGTACGGCAGGCGACCCGGGCCCCGGCACTGCGGCCCCCGGCGACGACGGGCAGCCCGGGGGCGGCGAGGGCGGGCCAGAGTCCGCGCCAGCCGGTGTCCAGGGTCTTCGGGGCGGGGGCCATCTTCTTGCCGGCCACCCGCCAGGGCTGCTCCACCAGGGCGACGGTGACACCGTGTCCGGGCAGGGCGGCGGCCAGCGCCTTCAGGTCGCGGGCCTCGATCCCGCCGCCCGCCCCGTGGCTCACGGCGAGCACGAGGCGGGGCTCGGCGGCGGCGACCCAGGTGATCCGGGCCTCACCGGCGTCGGTGGTGACGTTCTGCGTACGTGGTTGACGGCTCACCGCGCCATCCTCCCCCGCGCACGCCTCAGAACAGCGTGGACTCCCCCGCGCACGCCTCAGAACAGCGTGGACTCCTCCGGCGCGGCCAGCTCCTCCAGCAGTTCGGGCCCGTTGTTGCGGACGTTGCTGACGGCGGTGGCGACCGGGTAGGCGCGCATCAGCCCGCCGGGCGGCGGCTCCAGCAGGGCCCGCAGCTCGTCCTCGCCGGTGAGCGAGGGGTCCAGCCAGGCGTCCCAGCGGTCCGGGGTGAGCATCAGCGGCATCCGGGGGTGGATGTCGGCGAGCGCGCCGGGCCCTTCGGCGGGGGCGACGCCCAGGGGTGTGGTCTCGGCCTCGGTGGTGATCACCGAGCACGTCACCCACCAGGCGTTCTCGTGGTCGCCGGGCAGGGTCGCGTCGCGCCAGAACTCGTACAGTCCGGCCATCGCGAAGACCGACCCGTCGGCGGGGGTGACGAAATACGGCTGCTTGCGGGCCCGCTTCTTGCCCTTCTTCTCCTCCAGCTGCCGTTCCTCGGAGCCGGTGACCCACTCGTAGTAGCCGTCGGCGGGCAGGATGCAGCGGCGCTGGGCGAAGGCGCGGCGGAAGGAGGGCTTCTCGTGCACGGTCTCCGCGCGGGCGTTGATCATCCGGGCCGCGCCCTCGGGGGTCTTCGACCAGGACGGCACGAGTCCCCATTTCAGGGCGCGCAGCTGGCGAACCGGACGCTGGTCGTCCGCGTCTTTAACAGGACGCTCCAGAACCGCGTAGACCTCTTTGGTCGGCGCCACGTTCCAGTCCGGCTCCAGGGTCTCGGTGGGCTCCCACTTCTCGACGCCGAAGAGTCCGGTCAGGTCCTCGGGCTTCCGACTCGCTGCATACCGTCCGCACATAAGTGCCAGACTGCCACGACCGCCCGCACCCACCGCAAGGAGTCGCCCGGCCGATGAACAGCACCGAATTGGGCGATCTGTGGGATCGCGTGACCGGCACCCAGTCCGCCCCCGAGCAGTGGCTGGTGGTGGTGACGGCCACGCTCGCGCTCATCGCGGTCGTACCGAACCCGATATGGCGGCTCGCGCGCAACACGATCACGATCGCGCACGAGGGCGGCCACGGCCTGGTGGCGTTGCTCACCGGGCGGCAGCTCTCCGGTATCCGGCTGCACTCGGACACCAGCGGGCTGACCGTGAGCCGCGGCAAGCCGACGGGGATCGGCATGATCCTCACCGCGGCGGCGGGCTACACGGCCCCGTCCCTGCTGGGCCTGGGCGGCGCCTGGCTGCTGACGAACGGCAGGATCACGCTCCTGCTGTGGGTGGCGACGGCCCTGCTCGCGGTGATGCTGGTGATGATCCGCAATGTGTACGGGGCGCTCACGGTCATCCTGACGGGCACCACGTTCCTCCTGGTGTCCTGGCTGGCCTCCTCCGACGTGCAGTCGGCGTTCGCGTACGTGGTGGTGTGGTTCCTGCTGCTGGGCGGGGTGCGCCCACCGTTCGAGCTCCAGTCCAAGCGGCGGCACGGAGGTGCCCCGGACTCCGACGCGGACCAGCTGGCCCGGCTGACCCACGCTCCGGCGGTGCTGTGGCTGTTCCTCTTCCACGCGGTGTCGCTGTGCTCGCTGATCGGCGGCGGAAGGTGGCTGCTGGGCTGGTGAGCCCCGGGGGGCCGCTGCGGCCCCTACCACTCTTTCGTTACGGACCGGTTTCCGCCCCTTTGGCCAGGATCCGGGTCGGCGTAAAGCTACTAAAGTGTTGGCCATGACCGAGAGTTCCGTGCAGCCCGCCCTCTGGCCCGCCCCCCATGCGAGCGGAGCCGTCGACGCCACCGTCACCGTGCCCGGATCGAAATCGGTCACCAACCGCGCGCTCGTGCTGGCCTCGCTGGCCGCCGAGCCGGGCTGGCTGCGCCGCCCGCTGCGCTCCCGCGACACCCTGCTGATGGCCGACGCGCTGCGCGCCATGGGCGTCGGCATCGAGGAGACCGTCTCCTCCTCGTCCGCGAGCAGCCCGTCCGCCGCGGCCTCCCCGGACAGCTCGGGCGAGGCCTGGCGGGTCATCCCGGCGGGGCTGCACGGCCCGGCCACGGTCGACGTCGGCAACGCGGGCACGGTCATGCGCTTCCTGCCTCCCGTCGCCACGCTCGCCGACGGCCCGATCCGCTTCGACGGCGACCCCCGCTCCTACGAGCGCCCCCTGACCGGCGTGATCGAGGGCCTGCGGGCACTCGGCGCGCGGATCGACGACGACGGGCGCGGCGCGCTGCCGCTGACCGTGTACGGCGGCGGGGCGCTGGAGGGCGGCCCGGTGTCGATCGACGCCTCGTCGTCCTCGCAGTTCGTCTCGGCGCTGCTGCTGTCGGGGCCGCGCTTCAACCAGGGCGTGGAGGTCCGGCACACCGGGGCCGTGCTCCCGTCGATGCCGCACATCCGGATGACCGTCGACATGCTGCGGGCCGTCGGCGCGCAGGTGGACGAGCCGGAGACGGGCGGCGAGCCGAACGTCTGGCGGGTCTCCGCCTCCGCCCTGCTCGGCCGGGACCTGACGATCGAGCCGGACCTCTCCAACGCCCAGCCGTTCCTTGCGGCGGCCCTGGTGACCGGTGGCCGGGTCACGATCCCGGACTGGCCCGAGCGCACCACCCAGCCGGGCGACGCGCTGCGCGAGATCTTCACCGCGATGGGCGGCTCCTGCGAGCTGACCGAACGCGGACTGACCTTCACCGGTACGGGCCGGATCCACGGCATCGACGTGGACCTCGGCGAGGTCGGCGAGCTGACCCCGGGCATCGCGGCGGTCGCCGCCCTCGCCGACTCCCCCTCGACGCTGAGCGGGGTGGCCCATCTGCGGCTGCACGAGACGGACCGGCTGGCCGCGCTGACCAAGGAGATCAACGAACTGGGCGGCGATGTCACCGAGACCGCCGACGGGCTGCACATCCGCCCGCGTCCGCTGCACGGCGGCGTCTTCCACACGTACGACGACCACCGCATGGCCACCGCCGGGGCGATCATCGGCCTGGCGGTGAAGGGTGTGGAGATCGAGAACGTAGGCACGACCGCCAAGACCCTGCCGGACTTCCCGGACATGTGGACCGGAATGCTCGGGGCCTAGAACATGCGCCGCTACGGGAAGAACCCCGACGAGGACGACATCCGCGTCCGCCCCAACCGCAAGGGCAACCGGCCGCGTACGCACATCCGGCCCAAGCACGAGGACGCCGAGGACGGCATGGTCCTCACCGTCGACCGGGGCCGGCTCACCTGCCTCGTCGAGGGCCGGACCGTGGTGGCGATGAAGGCCCGCGAGCTGGGCCGCAAGGCCGCCGTGGTGGGCGACATCGTCTCCATCGTCGGGGACCTGTCCGGCGAGAAGGACACCCTGGCCCGGATCGTGCGGATCGCCCCGCGCCGTACGGTGCTGCGCCGCACGGCCGACGACGACGATCCCTACGAGCGCGTCGTCGTCGCCAACGCCGACCAACTGGCGATCGTCACCGCGCTGGCCGACCCGGAGCCCCGCCCGCGCATGATCGACCGCTGTCTGGTCGCGGCGTACGACGGCGGGCTCACCCCGCTCCTGGTGCTGACCAAGTCCGACCTGGCCTCCGCGGACACGCTGCTGGAGGCGTACACCCCGCTCGGCGTCCCGTACATCGTGACCAGCCGCGAAGAGCTGGAGAACGGGGACGCGGCCGACCGGGTCCGGGAGTTCCTGAACGACCGCGTCACCGCCTTCGTCGGGCACTCCGGGGTCGGCAAGACGACGCTGGTCAACGCCCTGGTGCCGAAGGACCGGCGGCGGACCACCGGCATCGTCAACGCGGTCACCGGCCGGGGCCGGCACACCACCACCTCGGCCCTCGCGCTGCCGCTGCCCGGCGACCGGGGCTGGGTGGTCGACACCCCGGGCGTACGGTCCTTCGGGCTGCACCACGTCGACCCGTCACGCGTCATCCACGCCTTCCCGGACCTGGAGCCGGGCACCGAGAACTGCCCGCGCGGCTGCACCCACGACGGGAACCAGCCCGAGTGCGCGCTCGACGCCTGGGTGGCCGAGGGGCACGCCGACCCGGCGCGCCTGGACTCCCTGCGCCGGCTCCTGGAGACCCGGGAGAGGCGCGAGGGCGACTGACGGGCGCATCCGGCCGCAATCGGTCGGGACGGCATGGGCATGTTTGCGAACTTCAACGACCGGTAAAGGCATAATCGCACCGAGTGAGCGGTGCTTCGCGCCGCCCACCGCGAACGTTCCCGACTTCACGCCGTCCACCGGGTACGTTCCCGAACCGAAGCCGGTCACCTACGCGGGAGGCAACTGACGATGCCGTGGCTGCTGGTCGTGGTCGCAGGACTGCTGGAGACCGGCTTCGCCGTGTGTCTGAAGCTCTCCCACGGATTCACCCGGCTCTGGCCCACGATCGCGTTCGCCGCGTTCGCGCTCGGCAGCTTCGGTCTGCTGACCCTGGCGCTGAAGAAGCTCGACGTCGGTCCGGCGTACGCGGTGTGGACCGGGATCGGCGCGGCCGGGACGGCGATCTACGGCATGATCTTCCTCGGCGACGTGGTCTCCACGCTGAAGCTGGTGTCGATCTCCCTGGTGATCATCGGCGTGATCGGCCTCCAGCTGTCCGGCTCGGCCCACTGAGCCCCGCCCCCTCGTGAACCGCCTCCCGTGCCACCGCCCGCGACGCCTCCCGCGACGCCTCCCGGACGAGGCGGAGCGCCCGGCTGTCCGTGGCGTCGTCGCCCGGCACCGGGACGATCACACAGGACAGCGCGAGGCGTAACGCGATCTCGCAGCGCCCGGCGGCGGCCCCTTGTGACGCGGCCGTCATCCGCTCCCGTACCAGCGCGAGCAGCTCATCGGGGGCGGGCACCGGCTTCCCGCCCGTACGCCCCCGGGAGCCGGGCAGCCGGTCCGGGCGGGGCAGCCCCTCCGCCCAGTGCCCCGTGAGCAGCGCCTTGACCAGGGCGTCCTGGCGGGCGGCCCGGATCGTCCAGAGCGCGACGGCGGCCGGACGATCGGGCGCGGGGGCGGTCAGAGCCCGGTCCACCCCGGCGAGATAACCGTCGGCGGCCCGCCCGAGCAGGGCCCCGGCCAGTCCGCCCTTGGTACCGAACTCGTTGTAGAGGGTCTGCCGCGAGACGCCGGCGAGGGCGGCGACGTCGACCATGCGCACGGCGCGCCAGGGCCCGTCGGCCAGCGCCCGGAGGGCGGCGTCCAGCAAGGCCTGCCGCGCTGTCGGCATCGTCGCCTCCCCGCCCCGGGATCCTGCCCTTCAGAGTTGACGCGCTCTGGGGGACTGTCAAGGTCCCGGGCGGCGGCAGGGGCGCTGTAGCCCGCGTCCGGCGGCGCTGGATAATGTGGCGGCATGCCCGACTACCACGATGATCTGCGCCTCGCCCACGTACTCGCGGACGCCGCCGACGCCGCGACGATGGACCGGTTCAAGGCTCTCGACCTGAAGGTGGAGACCAAGCCGGACATGACGCCGGTGAGCGAGGCCGACAAGGCCGCCGAGGAGCTGATCCGGGGCCATCTGCATCGGGCCCGCCCGAGGGACGCGATCCTGGGCGAGGAGTACGGGGTCGAGGGCACCGGTCCGCGGCGCTGGGTGATCGACCCGATCGACGGCACCAAGAACTACGTACGCGGTGTGCCGGTGTGGGCGACGCTGATCTCGCTGATGGAGGCCGGCGACGAGGGCTTCCAGCCGGTGGTGGGCGTGGTCTCCGCGCCCGCACTGAACCGGCGCTGGTGGGCGGCGAAGGGCGCGGGCGCCTTCACCGGCCGCAGCCTCACCTCCGCGACCCGGATGCACGTGTCGAAGGTGGGGCGGATCGCGGACGCCTCGTTCGCCTTCTCCTCGCTGTCCGGCTGGGAGGAGCAGGGCCGCCTCGACGGTCTCCTGGACCTCACCCGGGCCTGCTGGCGGACGCGGGGGTACGGGGACTTCTGGCCGTACATGATGGTCGCCGAGGGTTCCGTGGACATCTGCGCGGAGCCGGAGCTGTCGCTGTGGGACATGGCGGCGCCCGCGATCGTCGTCCAGGAGGCGGGCGGCCGGTACACCTCGCTGGACGGGGAGGACGGTCCGGGCGGCGGGAACGCGGCGGCTTCCAACGGGCCGCTCCACGACGAACTGCTGGGCTATCTCAACCAGCGCTACTGACGGGGCCACCCTCCTGACCTGCACTTTCCCCCCTTCGTTAGTCGCTCTGGGCCGTCGTGGGGCCGTGGTCGGGCTTCGGGCCGTCCCCGAAGGCCAGGTTCACCGCCTCCCGCGTGCGCTTCTCGCTGCTCGGCATGAGGTGGGTGTACGTCCGCAGGGTGAACCCCGGGTCGTGGTGCCCTAGGTACTCGGACAGGGCCTTGATGCTCTCCCCCGCGTCCAGCAGGACGGACGCGTAGAAGTGCCGCAGGGCGTGCATCCCGTTCTCTCGGCCGCGCGGTACGTCGGAAGCGTCGAGGGCGGGCTGCCACGCCTTGGTGTTGAAGGTGGTGCGGATCACGGCGCGCCCTTCAGCGTTGCGGAAGTACAGGTTGGCCGTGGTGGGCGGGCCGTCGACTGACCGCCACGGCAATGTCACGGGCTCGGGCGCGAACTCCGCGAGGTGCGCCTCAAGAGCACGAGCGACGACCTCGGGCAACGGGACCGTGCGTGTCTTGCCTCCCTTGGGGAGCGCGAACACCTGCCGTCCGTTGATGAGCTTGACCTGCCGGACGATGTGAACCACGCCTTCGGGTACGTCCACGTCGTCCACGGAGAGACCGAGCACTTCGCCTTGCCTCATGCCACACCCGCCGGCCAAGTCCACTACGGCCCGGTACCGGGCGGGCAGCTCTGAGCGCACCGCCAATACGCGCTGCCGGGACCACGGCGTGATCCGGCGCGGTTCGGGCTTGGGAGTCTTGACCGAGGACGAGCGGCACGGGTTCTCAGGGATCAGGCGGTCGTCCACGGCCGCCCCCAGCATCGCGTTGAGGTTGGCGAAGATGACCCGCTGATAGGACAGGGCCACTCCCGCGTCTTCGAGCTTCCTCAGCCATTCCCGGATGTGGATGGGCCTGAGCGAGTCCAGCGACCGGCTTCCCAGATACGGCACAACGTGCAGGCGGATGCGCTGCTTGGTGCCGACGAACGTACCGGGGTCCTGAGTCAAGGACGCCAACCAACGATCAGCATGCTGCCGAACCGTGAGGCGACCCGCGCGCGGGTCGAAGTACTGGCCGCGCGTCATGTCCGCCTCGATCTGCGACAGCCACGCCTCTGCGCGGCGCTTCTGTCCGTCCGGGAAGGACTTCGACTTCTCGGTTCCGTCCGGGCTGATGTAGCGGGCCCGGTAGCGGAGCCCCGAGCCGTGGCGGTCGGTCTTGACCCTGACGGGCTTGCCGGTGGGGCCGGGTTCGGTCTTGTACCAGCGGTCTTGGATGTGGCCAGCCATGGGGGCTGACTCCTC
>NZ_JAFEUF010000573.1 GCF_016901035.1 Streptomyces durocortorensis | reverse complement strand
CCACCTCAACCCCGATTTCTGCGGGCCGCGGGGGCTGGCTGTGGTGTATATTAGCCTGGTGGGGGCGGCCGGGGTACGGGGTGGTCGTCGCGGTGGCGTTGGCCGGGGTGGCACTGGCCGGGGCGGTCGCGGTGGTCGCGGTGGTCTGCGGCGCGGGGGCGGGGGTGGGGCCGGGTACGGGCACGGAGAAGGTGGCCGAGGCGGCCCGGTCGCCGGGGGCCAGGTCCAGGACGAGGTCCAGCTCGGTGTCGGGCCCCGGGTTGTCCACGGATCCCCTGGCGGGGGCGGACCGGGTTTCCGGCTCGGCCCCGTACGACGGGTGCGGGGTCCACTCCG
>NZ_JAFEUF010000572.1 GCF_016901035.1 Streptomyces durocortorensis | reverse complement strand
CCCGCATACCGATCACCGGACTCCATACGGTCCCCCCACCGCCGAGCCGAAAAGTCACCGGGAATCTGCCCCGTTCTGTCACCGATCACGCACGTTCGCGGCGGCCTCTTCGTGCGTCGGGCCACCGTCGCCCCACCCCACCCCCTAAACTGCCGAACGCCGCGACTGGCGCGTGCCCCGGCAGGGGCGCTCCGTGGAACCGACCACGAGGAAGCGGCACACCCCGGGTCCGCCCGGGGCGTCATCTCCGGAGAGCCGTCCGCCTGGGCATCCGGGTCCACGCCCCCGACAGCGGCCGCCCCGGCAAGCCCGCGTCCAATAAAGTGGATTATAAACAAAACCGCGCCCCCC
>NZ_JAFEUF010000571.1 GCF_016901035.1 Streptomyces durocortorensis | reverse complement strand
GTGCAGTTCTCAAACAACGACCAGCCACCCACCACCCCACCCTTACCGGATGAGTTCACTGGGGCCGGATCAGAAGGACAGCCACATTCGGCCGTACCTTCAGACACCCAACAGCGTGCCCGACACAACCGATCCCTCACCGCGTTCCACGCTCCGAAGAGCAGTACTGGCCGTGATCAACCGATCATGCCGAATAGTCAACGTTCCACCCATGAGCAACCAGCACCGAACATTCGCCGGTGTACTGGCCTCTGACCAAACCGAAGCCTGGTAAGAAGTGCTCCTTAGAAAGGAGGTGATCCAGCCGCACCTTCCGGTACGGCTACCTTGTTACGACTTCGTCCCAATCGCCAGT
>NZ_JAFEUF010000057.1:446-33750 GCF_016901035.1 Streptomyces durocortorensis | reverse complement strand
GGCGGGCACGGGGCGCGGTGGTGGAAACGGGGCCGCGGGCGCGTGGGCGGGTCAGCGGCGGCGGCGGTGCAGGGCGACGGCGGCTGCCGTGCCGCCCGCGAGCGCGCCGACACCGGCGGCGGCCGGGATACCGACCTTGGCCGCCTTGCGGCCGGTGCGGTAGTCGCGCAGCCGCCAGTCGCGGGCGCGGGCGTGCTTGCGGAGCTTGGTGTCCGGGTTGATCGCGTAGGGGTGGCCGACCAGCGAGAGCATCGGGATGTCGTTGTGCGAGTCGCTGTAGGCGGCGCAGCGCTCCAGGTCCAGCCCTTCGGCGGCGGCCAGTGCGCGGACGGCCTCCGCCTTGGCGGGGCCGTGCAGCGGTTCGCCGACCAGGCGGCCGGTGTAGACGCCGTCGACCGATTCGGCGACGGTGCCGAGCGCGCCGGTCAGGCCGAGGCGGCGGGCGATGATGGTGGCGGTCTCCACGGGGGCGGCGGTGACCAGCCAGACCTTCTGTCCGGCGTCCAGGTGGGCCTGGGCCAGGGCGCGGGTGCCGGGCCAGATGCGGTCGGCCATGTACTCGTCGTAGATCTCCTCGCCGATGGACATCAGCTCGGAGACGCGGTGGCCCTTGACGATCGACAGGGCGCTGTCGCGGGCGTCCTGCATGTGTTCGGGGTCCTCGACGCCGGCCAGCCGGAACCAGGCCTGCTGCCAGGCGAACCGGGTGAGTTCGCGGCGTTCGAAGAACTTGCGCTTGTAGAGGCCGCGGCCGAAGTGGAAGATCGCGGCGCCCTGCATGACGGTGTTGTCGAGGTCGAAGAAGGCGGCGGCGCGGTCGTCCCCGGCGACCGGGAACGCGGGCTCCTCGGGGGGTGTCGCGTCCGCTACTTCCGGGGCCTTGGTCAGGAGGGCGGAGTCGTCGTCGGCGGCCGAGGTCTTGCGTGCGGCCTCGGCGGCGGCCTCGCCTGCCAGGACGCTCCGTGCGGTAGCGGAACGCCTACGGGGTGTGAGCCATCCAAGAGCGGCCATGCGGTGAGCATAGCCAGTCCGCCCGTACCTTCCCGACCTGCCGCGATGCGGCGGCGTGAACGCTTCGGGTCGGAATGGTGAATCGGGCGATTCCGGGCGGGCCGCGGTGGGGGCGGACAGGCTCGGGATCCGGGTCCGGCGGGCGCAGAATGGAGAGCATGAGCCCTCTGTTGCGACGTCATCGGAAGAAGCCCGCCGAGCGGGTGGTCACGCTGGTCGGAAAGCCTGGCTGCCATCTCTGCGAGGACGCGCGGGCGGTGGTGAGCGCGGTCTGCGAGGAGACCGGTGCGTCGTGGGTGGAGAAGGACATCACCGAGGACGAGGAGCTGTACAAGGAGTTCTGGGAGCAGATTCCGGTGGTGCTGATCGACGGCGAACAGCACACGTTCTGGCGGGTGGACCCGGCGAGACTGCGCAAGGCGCTGGGTGCGGACGCGAAACCCGGTTAACATTGCGGGCGTTTTGAGTGGCCTCGGGGGCGTAGATGTGAGGAGTGTGTACCGCTTTGCCCCCTTCGAGGCTGCAACGGGCTGATGCGGTCCCCGGTTCCGGGATCGCGCGGGAAATGCGCGTGACCCCGGTCACTTTGACCGGACAAAACGGACACTATCTTTGTGCACGCGTTCACAAAGGCATAGCCTGCATTCGACGGGGCGGTCTTGGGACATACGGCCGCCTGCAGCCCCGCTCATCCCGCAGGAGCACCGTGGCAACTGGCCGAACTCACCGACCGGCGACCCGTAGCCGAGGAATTCCCGAGGCCACCGTCGCCCGACTTCCGCTGTACCTGCGCGCCCTCACCGCGCTCTCCGAGCGATCCGTACCCACGGTCTCCTCCGAGGAACTGGCGACCGCGGCCGGGGTCAACTCCGCGAAGCTGCGCAAGGACTTCAGCTACCTCGGGTCCTACGGCACCCGCGGTGTCGGGTACGACGTCGAGTATCTCGTCTACCAGATCTCCCGTGAGCTCGGGCTCACCCAGGACTGGCCGGTCGCGATCGTCGGCATCGGTAACCTCGGCGCGGCCCTCGCCAACTACGGCGGCTTCGCCTCGCGCGGCTTCCGGGTCGCGGCGCTGATCGACGCCGACCCCGCCATGGCCGGTACGCCGGTGGCCGGGATCGCCGTCCAGCACACGGACGACCTCGACCGGATCATCAGCGACAACGGTGTGTCCATCGGCGTGATCACCACCCCACCCGGCGCCGCCCAGCAGGTCTGCGACCGGCTCGTCGCCGCCGGTGTGACCTCCATCCTGAACTTCGCGCCCACCGTCCTCTCGGTGCCCGAGGGCGTCGACGTGCGCAAGGTCGACCTCTCCATCGAGCTCCAGATCCTCGCGTTCCACGAGCAGCGCAAGGCCGGCGAGGACGCCGCCGCCGAGGACGAGGGCGCGCCCCCGATGCGCGCCACGCCCGCCGGCCGAAAAGGACCCGACGGGGACATGCCCGCCGTGATGCCCGCATGAGCCTCCTCGTCGTTGGACTGAGCCACCGCAGCGCCCCCGTCTCCGTACTGGAGCGGGCCTCCCTCGCTGCCGACACCCAGGCCAAGCTGCTCCAGGACACCCTCGCCGCGGAACCCGCGACCGAGGCCGCGGTCCTGGCCACCTGCAACCGCATCGAGCTGTACGCGGACGTGGACAAGTTCCACGCGGGCGTCGCCGAGCTCTCCACCCTGCTCGCCCAGCACAGCGGCGTCGGGCTCGACGAGCTCACTCCGTATCTCTATGTGCACTACGAGGACCGGGCCGTCCACCACCTGTTCTCGGTGGCCTGCGGGCTCGACTCGATGGTCGTCGGCGAGGGCCAGATCCTCGGCCAGATCAAGGACGCGCTCGCCCGCGGCCAGGAGCTGCACACCGCCGGACGGCTGCTGAACGACCTCTTCCAGCAGGCCCTGCGGGTCGGCAAGCGCGCCCACAGCGAGACCGGGATCGACCGGGCCGGGCAGTCGCTCGTCACCTTCGGGCTGGAGCAGCTCGCCGCCGGGGCCGACCCCGAGTGCTGGGCCCGCGGCAAGCGCGCCCTGGTCATCGGCGCCGGCTCGATGTCCTCGCTGGCCGCCGCCACCCTCGCCCGCACCGGCTGCGCCGAGATCGCCGTCGCCAACCGGACCCGCGCCCGCGCCGACCGCCTGGTGGAGATCCTCCAGCAGGGCGACGACACCGCCGTGCGCGCCCGCGCCGTCGAGATGTCCGCGGTGGGCGACGAACTGACACGTGCCGACATCGTCGTCTCCTGCACCGGCTCCACCGGCCTCGTGCTCACCGCCGACGCCCTCGCCGACGCCCTGGGCGTGAGCCTGGACGCCGCGCCCGAGCGGCCGACGGTCACCGTCACCCCGGCCCCCGACGACGTCGACCAGCACGCCGCCTGGGTGGAGAACGGGTCCGTCGCCTCCGCCGCGCACGCCGGTCCGCGGACCGGGACGCGCCGTGTCACGGTGCCCGCCCAGTCCACCGGACCGGTCCGGCTCGCCCTGCTCGACCTCGCCATGCCGCGCGACATCGACGGCGCCGCCCACCGCGTCGACGGTGTGCGCCTCGTCGACATCGAGTCGCTCGCCGAGGCGTCCGCCGACGCCCCGATGGCCGCCGATGTGGACCGGGTCCGCACCATCGTCTCCGACGAGGTGGCCGCCTTCGGCGCCGCCCAGCGCGCCGCGCATGTCGCCCCGACCGTGGTCGCCCTGCGCACCATGGCCGCCGACGTGGTCGCCGGCGAGATCGCCCGGCTGGACGGCCGTCTCCCCGACCTGGACGAGAAGCAGCGCGCCGAGATCACCCAGACCGTGCGCCGCGTCGTCGACAAGCTCCTGCACGCGCCCACCGTGCGGGTCAAGCAGCTGGCCAGCGAGCCCGGCGGCGCCGGGTACGCGGACGCGCTGCGAGAACTCTTCGACCTCGACCCGCAGACGGTGGCCGCCGTCTCCCGGGCCGACCTGAACGACCCGAATAGAGGGCGGTCATGACCGACAACTCATCGCCGGACGCGCGGAGCGCCGCGCCGCTCCGGCTGGGCACCCGGCGCTCCAAGCTCGCCATGGCCCAGTCCGGGCTCGTCGCCGAGGCGGTCCGCGAGGTGACCGGGCGCGCCGTCGAGCTCGTCGAGATCACCACGTACGGGGACGTCTCCCGCGAGCACCTGGCGCAGATCGGCGGCACCGGCGTCTTCGTCGCCGCCCTGCGCGAGGCGCTGCTGCGGGGCGAGGTGGACTTCGCCGTCCACTCGCTCAAGGACCTGCCGACCAGCCAGCCCGACGACCTCGTGCTGGCGGCCGTGCCGCAGCGCGAGGACCCGCGCGACGCGCTCGTCGCCCGGGACGGGCTGACCTTCGAGCAGCTGCCCGACGGCGCCCGCATCGGTACCGGTTCGCCGCGCCGGATGGCGCAGCTCAACGCGTACGCACGCTCCCACGGACTGCGGATCGAGACCGTCCCCATCCGGGGCAACGTCGACACGCGGATCGGGTTCGTGCGGGACGGCAAGCTCGACGCGGTGGTCCTCGCCGCCGCCGGGCTCAGCCGTCTCGGCCGGAGCGGTGAGGTGACCGACTTCCTGCCGGTCGACACCGTCCTGCCCGCTCCCGGCCAGGGAGCACTGGCGATCGAGTGCGCCGCGTCCGGCGCCGACCTCGCCGCCGCGCTCGCCGAGCTCGACGACCCGTACACCCGGGTCGCCGTGACCGCCGAGCGTGCCCTGCTCGCCGCCCTGGAGGCCGGCTGCTCCGCACCTGTGGGTGCGCTGGCCGACCTCCTGGTCGACGGACAGGTTGTCAACGAACTGCGCCTGCGCGGAGTCGTCGGTACCACCGACGGTTCCTCGCTCGTACAGCTGTCCACCACCGGTCCCGTCCCCACGTCGCACGACGACGCGGCGGCCCTCGGTCGCGAACTCGCGTCCGAGATGCTCGCCAAGGGTGCGGCCGGTCTTATGGGGGAGCGAGCACTTTGAGCCCCACCGGCCCCGCCGCATCCGACTTTCCGGTCCTGTCCGCCCAAGGCCAGGTCACCTTCCTCGGCGCCGGTCCCGGCGACCCGGGACTGCTGACTCTGCGCGCTGTCGAAGCGCTCGCGAGCGCGGACGTCCTTGTCGCCGAGCCCGATGTGCTCGACGTCGTTCGCAGCCATGCGCGGGAAGGTGTGAGCACGCCTGAGCTGACGGTTGTTGACGTCTCGTCAACAGCCGCCGGTGTACCCGTTCTCAGGGATGCGGCCAATCTTGTCATGGAGGCCGCGAAGGGCGGCAGGCGGGTGGTCCGTGCGGTCGCGGGCGACCCGGGGCTCGACGGCGACGCCGGCGCGGAGATGCTCGCGTGTGCCGCCGCCGGGGTGCCCTTCGAGGTGGTCCCGGGCATCGCGAACGCCGTCGGCGTGCCCGCGTACGCCGGGGTGCCGCTGCGTGACGCGCAGGGTGCGGACGTCCGTTTCGTCGACGCCCGTACCGCCTCAGACCGGTGCTGGAGCGAGGTCGGCGCGAGCGACGCCACCGCCGTCGTCTCCACCACGCTCGACTCGGTGGCGGCCGCCGCCGGTGAGCTGGTCTCGGCGGGCCGCAAGCCCGACACCCCGCTCACCGTGACGATCGCGGGCACCACCACCCGCCAGCGCACCTGGACGGCGACCCTCGGGACGATCGCCCAGACCCTCAAGCAGGCCAAGGTGCTCCCCTCGCCGGAGGGGCACCGGCCGGTCATAGCCGTGGTCGGAGAGCGCAGCTCCGCCGCCCAGCGCGACCAGCTCGCGTGGTTCGAGTCCAAGCCGATGTTCGGCTGGAAGGTGCTCGTCCCGCGTACCAAGGAGCAGGCCGCGTCGCTCTCCGACCAGCTGCGTTCCTACGGTGCGGTGCCGCACGAGGTCCCGACGATCGCCGTCGAGCCGCCGCGTACGCCCCAGCAGATGGAGCGCGCGGTCAAGGGCCTGGTCACCGGACGCTACGAGTGGATCGCCTTCACCAGCGTGAACGCCGTCAAGGCAGTCCGGGAGAAGTTCGAGGAGTACGGTCTCGACGCCCGCGCCTTCGCCGGGATCAAGGTCGCCGCGGTCGGCGAGCAGACCGCCGCCGCGCTGATCGACTTCGGCGTCAAGCCGGACCTGGTGCCCTCCGGCGAGCAGTCCGCCGCCGGGCTGCTGGAGGACTGGCCGCCCTACGATCCGGTCTTCGACCCGATCGACCGGGTGTTCCTGCCGCGCGCCGACATCGCCACCGAGACCCTGGTGGCCGGGCTCATCGAGCTGGGCTGGGAGGTCGACGACGTCACCGCGTACCGCACGGTCCGCGCCTCGCCGCCGCCGGCCGACACCCGCGAGGCGATCAAGGGCGGCGGCTTCGACGCGGTCCTGTTCACCTCGTCCTCGACGGTGCGCAACCTGGTCGGCATCGCGGGCAAGCCGCACAACGTGACCGTCATCGCGTGTATCGGCCCGGCCACCGCGAAGACCGCCGAGGAGCACGGCCTGCGGGTCGACGTGCTGTCCCCGGAGCCGTCGGTGCACAAGCTCGCCGAGGCGCTCGCCGCCTTCGGCGCGCAGCGCCGGGACGCGGCGAAGGAGGCCGGTGACCCGGTGACCCGGCCGAGCGAGCGGCGCCCGGGGGCGCGCAGACGTCGGACGACGACGTAACGGCAGTACGAGGGTGAGTGGGCCCGGTCGCTTCGGCGGCCGGGCCCGCTGTCCTTTCCGGGGCCGGCGTCTTTTCCGGGCCGCCCGCAGGGGCCTGTCAACAGCCTGCGCCTGTGCCTTTCCCGGCGCAGGTGTCGGTAAGACCGTGGGGCGCACGGGTCTATCGTCGAAGGATGACTGCGTACGCAAACTTCCCCGGCTCCCGCCCCCGGCGGCTGCGGACGACCCCGACGATGCGGCGGATGGTCGCCGAGACACGGCTCGACCCCGCGAACCTGATCCTCCCCGCGTTCGTCCGGGAGGGCATCGACGCCCCGGTCGCCGTCTCGGCCATGCCCGGCGTGTACCAGCACACCCTGGACACCCTGCGGAAGGCGGCCGTCGAGGCGGTCTCGGCCGGGGTCTCGGGGATCATGCTCTTCGGGGTGCCGGAGGACGGGAAGAAGGACGCCCGGGGGACCGTGGGAACCGACCCGGACGGGATCCTCCAGCTCGGTCTGCGCGCGGTGCGCGAGGAGGTCGGCGACGACCTCATCGTCATGTCGGACCTGTGTCTGGACGAGTTCACCGACCACGGCCACTGCGGGGTCCTGACGGCGGACGGCCGGGTGGACAACGACGCGACGCTGGAGCGGTACGCGGAGATGGCCCAGGTCCAGGCGGACGCCGGGGCCCATGTGGTGGGCCCCAGCGGCATGATGGACGGCCAGGTCGGCGTGATCCGGGACGCCCTGGACCAGACCGGCCACGAGGACGTGTCGATCCTCGCCTACACCGTGAAGTACAGCTCCGCCTTCTACGGCCCCTTCCGCGAGGCCGTCGGATCCTCGCTGACCGGTGACCGCAAGACCTACCAGCAGGACCCGGCCAACGCCCGCGAGTCGCTGCGGGAGCTGGCGCTGGACCTGGCGGAGGGTGCGGACATGGTCATGGTGAAGCCCGCCGGACCGTATCTGGACATCCTCGCCAAGGTTGCGGAGGTCGCGGACGTGCCGGTCGCGGCGTACCAGATCAGCGGCGAGTACGCGATGATCGAGGCCGCCGCCGAGAAGGGCTGGATCGACCGGGACAAGGCGATCCTGGAGAGCCTGACCGGGATCCGGCGGGCCGGGGCGCAGATGATCCTCACCTACTGGGCGACCGAGGCGGCCCAGTGGCTGGGGCGCGACGCCGGGCAGGGCTGACCTGGTTCGACTGGAGCGGGTCACGGTGGAGCCGTGGCCCGCTTTTCATGTACCTATAGAGCGTCGCGTCACCAGTGAGAACCCCGCTTCTCACAAGTGCTAGCTCGCGCGGCTTCACATCTGGGGAAGGAAGCGCTAGATTGATCTCATCGCGGTGAGGGGAGCGTCAGCTCGGCTCTCACGGCAAGAACAGTGATGCCCTGCACTGCCTAATTGAGGTGGGCAGTACAGGGCGTATCACCAGGCTCTGCCCTGGGCTGTGTGCTATGCGGCGAAGCAAGCGGTGACAGGACTCCAAGGCGTACCCCGGAACCGTAACACGGTGGCGGGAGGGAAGGAAGTGCGGGCGATGGCGGAGAGCAGCGAGGAGCAGTTAGTGGCTGCGATCTCCCCGGAGCGGTTTCTGCCGTTCCTGGAGGAGTGCCATGGCGACGTCGTGGTGGCCTTGCGGCTGTACGCCTGGGACGCGGAGGTGGCGCGTGCGCTGTACAGCCCGCTGCGGGATCTGGAGGTGAGCCTGCGGAACAGGGTGCACCGCCAGCTCACCGGCAAGTTCGGCCGCAGCGACTGGTGGAACCTGCGGAGGGCGGAGCCCAACAGCTGGGGCATGCGGAAGATCCGCGGTGCCGAGGACGAGCTGGCCGAGCGAGGGGAGTTCAGCCCGAGCGACGTCGTTGCGTCGATGTCGTTCGGCTTCTGGGTGAGCCTGGTCAGCAAGGGCGGGCACGGCAACTACGACATGAGGTACTGGAACCCGGCGCTGCGTCACTGCTTCAACGGCGTGGGGCGGCAGAACCTTCATGACCGGTTGGGGATCATGCGGACGCTGCGCAACCGCATCGCCCACCACGAGCGGGTCTGCCACCGCCGCTTGGAGGAGGACTTCCGTACGGCCGTCGAGTTGACGGCACTCGTCGCTCCTGCGCTGGCAGCGCGTCACGAGAAGTACAGCCAGGTTCCTGCGGTCCTGGCCCGCAAGGCCCGGGTCCTCTCGGGCGAGGAGGAGATTGTGCTGTGACGGAGCGGCGGCGGTACGAGCCGGTCACCCTCGGCGAGATCAAGGAGCTCGCCGAGGTTGGCCGGCCCACGGTCAGTAACTGGCGGCGGCGGCACGCTTCCTTCCCCGAGCCGGTCGGTGGCTCCGAGAGCAAGCCGTTGTTCGACGCGGAGGAGATCGGGCGCTGGCTGGACGAGCGGCCTGTGCCCGACGGTGAACCGCACCCCGACGGCACTCTGCCGACGTACGGCGAACGTTTCCGTGACGGGCTCCGGTCGCGGCGGTTGGTCATGCTCGGGCACGGGATGCTGGGACCTGACGAGCTGATTGTCAGGGCGCTGGCCGTCGTTGCTATGGAGGGGGAGGGCGGAGGCAGTGCAGAAGAGAGCCTGCCTGTAAGCCTGCTGGCTGATTTCGACGCCGCTGACACGGAGTTGCTGCGTACCGTACGCGAATTGATCGGAGAGCTGGGCAGCACCGGTGCCGCGGCCGAAGCGGTGCTCAAGCTGGCCGGACGCCTTCAGTCCGACCTGGCCATGGACGCGACTCCGCTGCCTGTCGTCGAGCTGATCGACGTCCTCGCACAGCCGGTTCTGTCGGCAGCAAAGCCTGTGGTCGTGCTCAACCTGTGTGCGGGGGCCGGGGATGTCCTGCTGGCACTCGACGCCGACGACGGCGAGAACTACGTGGCCGCCGTGGAGCCCGATGCCTTGCGGCGGACGGTGCTGAATTACCGGCTGCTTGCCCACTGGTCTGCCGGGGAGATTCTGGTATGCCCCACGCCGGAGGATTTGGACGGTGTTCGTCTGCCCCCGGCGCACTCCGCGGTTTCGGGGTCCGTCCGGGGCCCGCTGGGGTTTCCGCCGGCTGACCTGGTGGTGGCCGACCCGCCCTACGCCTCGGGAGAGCACGAACGGGACGAGGAAGGTCCGCTGAAGTGGGCCCTGGAAGCGGTCCGGCGTCTGGGGGAGGACGGGCAGGCCCTTGTGGTCGTCCCTTCCTGGACGCTGTCCCGGCCCCGTGGCGCGACAGGGACGGCCAATACCCGGATGCGGGAGTACCTGCTCAAGTCCGGTGCGGTGGAAGCGATCATCCAGTTGCCCCGTCGCATCCATACCTTCCGTACCGGTGCCGAGCACGCATTGCTGGTGCTGCGGGGCACGTGGCGCCCGCCTACGAATCCTCACACGCTGCTGATCGACGCGGACCGCCTGGCGCGTCGGGTGGGTGACGCCTGGCAGCGGAACACCGTGGGGCTGCTGGGCAGCACCGCGACGCCTGTGCCGCAGGAGGCTCAGCGCGTGCGGGTGGATACGGCCGGGCCCGGCAGCTCCTATCTGTTGGACGGACGGTCTCTGCTGCCCGCGCACCGGCTCGCCTCACCGGAGAAGGGGCTCGATCATTTCGCGGCCACGGTGGAGGCGCGGCAGAACGCGTATGTGGCGCTGCCCCACCTGAAGCAGTGGATCGGTGATCTCGGCGTCGGTAAAAGGGAGGTACGTGCCGAGCATTTCAAGGTCGGTGGACAGCTGAGGGCAGGACAGCTCCGGCTCCTGCCGGGTCACCGCATCAGGGAGAGCGACATCGGGGACGCGGGTGTACCGGTGATCGGCCGTGAGGAGATGCTCGGCGCCCTGCCTCTCGGGCAGCGTCGCATCATGCTGGAAGAACTCGCCGCTTATCCGCAGACCCAGATGACCGAGCAGGGCGATGTCTTCCTGCTCACCGAGCATGGCGTCCGCACGCAGGTGGACGACGCGGGCGGCTGCGTTCTGCTGGCACCGGTGCAAGGGTTGCGCATCGCCGCTTACCGGAAGTACCTGATGGACCTGGCGGAGGGCGGGACGGGCCGTCCGGGGAACCTGTGGATGCGCCCTCACGCACTGGCCCGGCTGCTGGCCGCGCCCCGCAACCAACAGCGTGGGAGCGGATCGCTCGTGCGGAGGGTGAGCGTGAAGGACATGGATCTGCCACAGCTGCCGGTGGGGGAGATCGCCGACCTCGATGCCGTCCTGGCCGAGACGGAGCGCCACCGTGCCGACGTGCGACGGCAGTTGTCGGCGCTGGACACGCTGGCCGAACGGCTGGCGGCGGGTGTCGCGGACGGTGACCTGCGGCTGCGCAAAAGGCCTGATCGGAACTCGGGGCCCTGACGAGGGTCATCGCTGCATCCCCTTGAACCACGAGAGAAACGAGTGCCCCGTGCCACCCCGTAAGAAGAAGACCGAGCCCGCCGACATGAAGCAGATCCTGTGGCAGTCCGCGGACAAGCTGCGCGGAAGTCTGGACGCTGCCGCCTACAAGCATTTCGTGCTGGGCCTTGTCTTCCTCAAATACGTCTCGGCCGCGATGAGTGAGAAGCGCGCGCAGCTGGAGGCCGAGCTGAGGGAAGAGGGCGGCTGGAGCGAGGCCGACATCCTCAGCACGCTGGAGGAGCGACGCGAGTACACCGGCGCCGGCATCTTCTACGTGCCCCAGGCCGCGCGCTGGGAGGCCGTTCTCGAACGGGCGGGCACGACGGTGGAGGGCCAGACCGTCGGTGAGGCGATCGACGCGGCGATGCTGGCGATCGAGGCGCAGAACCCGGCGTTGAAGAAGACCCTGCCGAAGATCTACGCCAGTGGACGGGTCGATGAGGAACGCCTTGTCGGATTGATCAGGCTCCTGGACCGGCTCGCTTTCCAGGAACAGCTGGGTGAGGACGGCCACCGTAAGGGCGCGCGGGACATCATGGGGGAGGTGTACGAGTACTTCCTGGCCGAGTTCGCGCTCAAGGAGGGCCGCAAGGGCGGGGAGTACTTCACCCCGGAGAGCGTGGTGCAGCTGCTGGTGGAGGTCCTGGAGCCGCAGCCGGGCGAGCGGGTCTACGACCCGGCGTGCGGGTCGGGCGGGATGTTCGTGCAGGCGGAGAAGTTCATCGAGTCGCATGGCGGCAACCCGCTGAACGTCGCGGTGTACGGGCAGGAACTCAACCAGACCACCTGGCAGCTGGCCCACATGAACCTGGCCATCCATGGCGTCGAGGCCAACCTCGGCGACGAGCCGGCCGACACCTTCCGCAACGACCAGCATCCGGCTCTGAAGGCGGACGTGGTCATGGCCAACCCGCCCTTCAACATCTCCGACTGGGGCGGGGAGATGCTCGGCATGGACCGGCGCTGGGCGTACGGGGCTCCGCCCGTCGGCAACGCGAACTACGCGTGGCTCCAGCACATGATCAGCAAGCTCGCGCCGAGCGGCCGGGCGGGCGTCGTCCTGGCCAACGGCTCGATGAGCAGCAAGCAGTCCGGCGAGGGTGACATCCGCCGGGGCATGGTCGAGGACGACCTGGTGATGTGCATGATCGCGCTGCCCGGACAGCTGTTCCGGTCGACGCAGATTCCGGCGTGCCTGTGGTTCCTGGCGGAGGGGAAGGGCCGGCACTCGGCGTGGGTGCGGGGGCGTAAGGGCGAGGTCCTGTTCATCGACGCGCGCGAGTTCGGCGTGATGAAGAACCGCACGCTGAAGGAGTTGACCCCGGAGGAGATCGTCGGCCGCGTCGGCGACACGGTGCGGGCGTGGCGGGGCGTGGCGGGCGCGGCGGCGTATGAGGATGTGCCCGGGTTCTGCGCGAGCGTGGGGCTGGAGACGGTCGCGGAGCATGACTTCGTGCTGACGCCCGGGCGGTACGTGGGTACGGCGGAGGCGGAGGCCGATCCGGACGCGGAGCCGGTGGAGGCGAAGATCGCGCGGCTGAGTGCGTTGTTGCGGGAGCAGTTCGCGGAGTCGGAGCGCTTGGCGAAGGCTGTGGACGAGCAGCTGGGGAGGGTGTGATGCGTGAGTTTCCTTTGGGTGAAGTCTTGGAAACGTTGATTGACCACCGTGGTAAGACCCCCAAAAAACTCGGTGGTGAATTCACAGACGAAGGGGTTCCCGTCGTGTCGGCTCTGCTGGTCAAGAGTGGGAAGCGGATCCCGTTGGTGGAAGCCAGGCGGGTGCCTTTTGCGCTCTACGAGAAATGGATGCCAAACTCAACGCAAAAGAATGATGTAATCCTCACTTCCGAGGCCCCGCTAGGGCAGTGTGCGCTGATTGAAACAAACGATCCTCTTTGTTTGGGGCAGAGAGTTTTCGGCCTACGAGGGAGGCGAGGAGTTCTTGATGGGCGCTTCCTCTATTATTCTCTTCAGTCGTCTTATATGCAGGGGCAGCTGAATGCTAGGGCATCTGGTACGACGGTACTTGGAATTAGGCAAACTGAGCTTCTCAGGGCTCAAATTCGTCTCCCGCAAATTAGTGATCAGCGGGCTGTCGCGGAGGTTCTCGGTGCCCTGGACGACAAGACCGCTTTCAACGAGCGGCTTTGCGCAACAGGGTTGGATCTGGGCGACGCCTTCTATAGAGTTGCTGTCCAGCAGGAGGGCTCAGCGCGGCACGCGACTCTCGGTCAGCTCATGGCCGAAGGTTCGTTGCGGTTCGGTGATGGATACAGAACCAAAGCGGCTGAGCACGGAACACCGGGGCTTCCCATCCTGCGGGTTGCAGAAGTAGGCGACGGGACTATCGCCCCGTCCTTTGGTGATCATGTGAGGGAAGAGTTTCGGTCGGCGATGAGGCAAAAGACCTCTCGCGCCGGAGATGTTGTCCTCACGACCAAGGGGACCGTCGGTCGAGTGGCGATGATTTCCCCTCACGACGCCGAGTTCGTATACAGCCCCCAGGTTTGCTTCTTCCGGCCTGTGGGTGATGCGCCGTTCTCTGCTCCCTACCTGTTCCACTGGCTGCGAGGCCAGGATTTCTGGCGTCAGGCTGCCGGGATGAAGGGCCAGACCGACATGGCGGATTACCTCAGTCTCAGCGATATCCGCTCGCTCAGGATCTCGCTGCCCACAGAGTCGGCGCTAGCTGCGTTCGACCGGCGGTGTGCGCCGTTGCACGCCCGCGCGGAGGCAGCCAGGCTCGAGAACCGCACCCTCGCCGACCTCCGCGACACCCTCCTCCCCCAACTCGTCACCGGGAAGCTCCGCGTCAAGGACGCCGTCCGTGTTGTAGAGGAGGCCGTATGAGGAAGGCCAACCCAAACGGTGAGCCCCCCATAGACCGGCTCACCGAGCAGGAGTTGGAGCTGCACGCCCTGGAGGTGCTCGGCGAAATCGGGTGGCTGCATGTGCCCGGGGCCGAGTTGGGGCCCTCGTACGGGGTGCGTCAGGGGTGGGGGGACCTCGTCCTGTACCCGAACCTCCGTAAGGCGATTCGGCGTCGCTACCCGCAGCTGCCCGAGAGCGTGGCCGACGACGCCGTGTCCCTGCTCCTCACTCAGCTCACCCAGCACGACCTGCGCGAGAACCACCGGTTCTACGAGCGGCTGATCAGCGGTGTCTCCGTCCCGTACGAGGACCCGGTCACTGGCGATACACGGCACTCCGTCATCCGGCCCGTCGACTTCGGCGATCCACACGCCAACGATCTGGTGGCCGCCAGCCAGGTCCGGGTCAAGAGCGTCAAGGACCGGACGTTCATATTCGACATCGTCCTGTATGTGAACGGGCTTCCGCTCGCCGTCATCGAGCTGAAGAAGGCCGACAGCAACGACAGTGCTCGCACCGCCTACGACCAGCTCCAGGGTTATCGGCGCGAGCTGAAGCAGACCGGCACGTTTGCCACGTTCCTCGTGATGCTCGCCTCGGACGGGCTCACCGCCCGTATGGGCACGCCGTTCACGCCCTGGCAGCACATGGCCCCCTGGCACGCCGATGACGACGACCGCATGCTGCGGAAGTCCGAACGCCAGGACGGGCGGGCCCTGGAGCGCATGCTGTACGGGGCCTTCGAGCCGGCCCGTCTCCTGGACCTGATCGGGCACTTCCTCTCGTACTCCGCCGAGAAGTCTGGCGACGTCAACACGGTCAAGCTTGCCAAGGCACACCAGTACATCGCCGTGAACGCGGCCGTCCGCGCCACCGAGTCGGCCCTCGCGACGGACGGCAGGGCGGGTGTCGTCTGGCACACGCAGGGGGCTGGGAAGAGCGAGGAGATGCTCTTCTACGTGGGAAAGGCGGCATCGAAGCCCGAACTGTCCAGCCCGACGTTCGTCATGCTGACCGACCGGATCGACCTCGACGATCAGCTGTTCCGGACGTTCACCGCCAGTGACACCCTCCGTAAGAGGGTCAAGGAGGAGCCGCAGACCGCCGCCGACGCCGGACAGCTGCGCGAACTGCTGAACAGCCCGACAAGCATCGGCGGAGTCGTGTTCGCCACGCTGCAGAAGTTCCGGCTGACCGAGGCCGAGCGTAGGGCTGGTGTCCGGCACCCGCAGATTTCGCCGCGCCGTGATGTGATCGTCGTTGTCGACGAGGCCCACCGCAGCCACTACGACTTCATCGACGGCTACGCCCGCAACCTGCGCGATGCCCTCCCGAACGCCACTTTCATCGCTTTCACCGGCACTCCCATCAACAACAGCACGGGCAGCACGCAAGGTGTGTTCGGCGCGAACATCCACACCTACGACCTCACCCAGGCCGTGGACGACGGGGCGACCGTGCCCGTCTTCTACGAGCCCCACCTCGTCCAGGTCGAGCTCATCGAGAATGCCGACCTCGACGATCTCGACGCCCGCGCGGAGGGCCTGATCGAGGGGCTGTCCGAGGGCGAGAAGCGTGCCGCCCGTCAGCAGTTCGGGCGGTACGAGGACCTGATCGGGTCGTCCGGACGCGTCCGCGAGCTGGCCGAGCACCTCCTGGACCACTGGGACGCGCGCAGTACGGAGATGAGGAAACTGACCGGCCGGCCGGGTAAGGGCATGGTCGTCTGTGCCTCCCGAGCGATCGCTGCCCGGCTGTTCGAGGAGGTGGTCCGGCTTCGCCCTGACTGGGCCGGGGCGCGTGACCCGAAGTCGCAGCTGCTGACTGACGACACCGGGCGTATCCGCGTGGTCTTCACCGGCAACGCCGCCACGGACGGTGAGGAGGTCGCCGACTACGTTCGCACGTCCACCCGGCTGAAGAAGATCCAGGATCGGGTGACCGATGCCGACGACGAACTGGAGTTGGTCATCGTCCAGTCCCTGTGGCTGACCGGCTTCGACGCGCCGCCTCTGCACACGCTCTACCTGGACAAGCGCATGCGTGGAGCCGCCCTCATGCAGGCCATCGCCCGCGTCAACCGCACCTGGCCGGGGAAGCCTTCCGGGCTGGTCGTCGACTTCCAGGGAGTCATAGGGGAGATCAAGGAAGCCCTCGCCGAGTACTCCGAGCAGGATCAGGCTAACCCCATGCTGGGTGCCGACCTTGCGGGGGCCGTCCAGTTGGTGCGGGAGAGCCATCAGCAGATCGTTGACGTCCTGCACGGTTGTCCGTGGCGCCGGGCGCTCGCGGCGGGCGGTTCACGCGCCTACCGGGAGGCGCTCACCGAGGTACTGGAGTTCCTGATCACGCCGGAGCCGGGTCTGGAGCCGGAGCAGGCGACGCGTAGACAGCGGTTCATGTACCACGCGGGTCTGCTCCGCCAGGCGTTCTCGCTCTGTCCGACCGATCCGCGTGTGCAGGACCTGCTGCCCGACATCCGGTTCTTCGAGACGGTGAGCAAGTCACGGGAGAAGTACACCGCTGAGGAGCGGGAGGAGCAGGGCACCGCGACGGCGGCGGACGTGGAGTTGCTGATCGCCCAGCTCAATGCCTCGGTCGTCGCGGCCGACGGGGTCGTGGACATCTACGACGCGGCCGGGCTCACCAAGCCGGACCTGTCGCATCTGGACGAGTCCATGCTGCCGAAGCTCCGCGCGTCCAAGCATCCGAACCTTGCCATCGAGGCCCTGCGACGGGCGTTGCTCAAGGAGATCAGGGACGCGCATCCCCGCAACCTCACTCGGCAGGAGACCTTCACCAACCGGGTGCGGGCCGCGATGAACCGGTACACGAACGGGCTTCTGACAGCGGCCGAGTTCATGAAGTTCCTTGTGGAGCTGGCGCAGGAGGTGTCCGCCGACCGTGGCCGTGCCAAGACGCTGGGCCTGACGGAGGACGAGCTGGCCTTCTACGACGCGCTGGCGGCCGACCCCTCGGCGGTCGAGCAGATGGAGGACTCGATCCTCGCGCGGATCGCGCACGAGCTGTACGAGCAGATCCGCAACGACGTCACGGTCGACTGGAAGCTGAAGGAGCAGGCCCGGGACCGGATCATGGCCCGCGTACTCCGACTGCTGCGTAAGTACGGCTATCCGCCGGACAAGCAGCCCGCGGCGATCGAGCGCGTCCTGAAGCAGGCCGAGGACATGGCGGAGGCATTGGCATAGAGAGGCCCGCACTGAGTAGTCCCTTCGGGCCCGGTGCAGGGTCGCCCGATGGCACCAGCGTTCAGGGGCTGCCCGCGCCCGCGCCCTGGAGCCGGTGGGCCTCCTTGATGGAGAAGCGGGCGCTGTCCCGTACGAGCGGGTCCTCGTCGGCCCGCGCGGTGGTGTCCAGGGCCGTGGCGACGACCGGGTCGGCCGTGTAGGGGGCCAGGGACATCGCCGCGTACTGGCGGACCAGGTCCTCCTCGGGGTCGCGCAGTGCGGTGAGCAGGGCGCGGCCCGCCTGGTGGCGCAGGGCCGGGTCGGCCGGGGGCCACAGGCGCAGGACGGTGGCGCTCTCGACCCGGGCGAGGTCGTATTCGCCCGGGTCCGCGACGACCGAGACGAGGAACGGCAGCGCCTGCGTGTTGTCGTCCAGCTCGGTGATGATCTCGCGCTTGCGGTCGCTGCCTGCGGGCAGCGCACGGAATTCGGCTATCAGGCGCTCTGCGGCTTCGGCCGCGGACGCGGCTTCCGTCGTGGTCGTGAGGTTCGTGTCGTTCATGGGGGTGGACACTTTCTGTCAGGGCCAGTCGACCAGTGCCATGAATGCTACGAAAGTGACCACGACGGTGGCAGGTGCGGCCAGGGCCAGGCTCACACGGCGGGCGGCGTAGCGGAGCTGGTGCGGGACCGCCCAGCTCGCGATCAGCACGGCCAGGGCGATGAGCAGGCCGATCCACAGGACGGTCCACCCGATCATCCAGCTGTCGTGGAAGCGTTCGACCACCTCGCCGTTGCAGGAGTCGCACTCCATGGGGGAGAGCGCGCCGTAGAGCAGGGCGGCCAGCCCCAGCGGCACGGTGACGACCGAGGAGATCAGCGGGGCGATCCAGGCGTGAGGGTCCTCGTCGGGACCGCACACCGGGTCGCCCGCCGGGGTGCTGCCGGTTCCGCTGTCGCCGTCGTGGCTGTTCTCGCTCATGTGGCCGAGTCAACCGCGAGGGGCCGCCGCCCGTATGAGTACGAGGGCTCAGTCCGCGGCGGTCCGGTCGGCGCGGGCCTCCAGCCAGGCGCGGGCCGCGTCCACCTCGCCTTCCGTGAGGGGTGGGCGGACCTGGTCCGGGTAGCGCGTGACGTAGTGCTCGCGGGCTGCCTTCATACCGATCGCGCGGGCCTCGGCGGAGAGTCGGGGATCGTCCGCCACCTCCTGGGCGCGGTGCCACCAGCTGTGGCTGCGCGGGTCTATCGCGTAGTGCCAGAGCGGCTGGGCGGGGTCGGCGACTCCGATCAGGACGCGGTGCAGGACGTACGGGCGGATGCCCGGCTCGCCGATCAGCCGCTCGGCGACGTGCAGGGGGTGCGTGCCGTCGAGGCGGGCGCGGAGCAGCACCCACGTCATCAGGTGGCCGGTGTCGTGCCCGCCGGAGACGACGAACTCCCACAGCTCGGCGGCCTTCGCCCCGTCGGGGGCTCCGAGGTGGGTGAGCAGCCGGACCGGATCCTTCCAGAGCGGCTTGGGCTTCGACCACCAGGCCAGCAGGTCGGCAGCGGCCGGGTGTTCCAGGTCCTGGGCGAGGCAGGTCAGGGTGACCAGCGGGTGGCGCCACTCGGTGTACGTGGTGCGGTACTGCTTGGTCAGCTCCTTCTTCCAGCGGGGGAGGAGGGCGAGCAGTTCCGCTTCGGTGGCCTCGCCGTGGGCGTACAGCAGCTCCAGGCAGTACGCGATGCCCTGGACGCCGGTGGCCGGGTCGGCGAGCCGGTCGTGCAGCCACCGGGCGTCGGCGGGGGAGAGGGTGCGGTAGCGGTGGTAGATGTCGCCGAGGCCGCCCTCGTAGCCGGTGAGGTCGGGTCCGGTGCCGGTGAGGAGGTCGTCGCGTGCGGCCTCGTACCGCTCCACGGCGGACAGTGCATCGGCCGCTTCGGCGGTGTCGGTGAGGCGGCCGGCCGCTTCGCGCACGCGGTCGGCCGTGTCGGCGGCGGCCTGCGCGGCGGCGACCCGCAGCGGGCGCGGCAGGCGGTCGTCGGTGGCGAACCGGATGGTGGCGAGGAGCAAGGGGAAGAAGGCGTCGCCGGCGGAGCGGCGGGGGTCGGGCTCGTCGGTGACGGCTTCCCGCAGCGCGCGGAGGAGGCCGGTCTGCGCGGTCTCGGGCGCTGTGCGGGCCGTCAGCTCCTCGGAGAGCGTGGCGGCGGCGCGCACCGGGTCCGGTTCGCGCAGGGCGTGGTGGGCGCGGAACCAGCCGCGTACGGCACCGTCGTCACCGGTCAGCGCCCAGGCGCGCAGCAGCTCCAGCGAGCGCGGGGACGGGTGTGCGGCGAGGGCGTACGCCGCCTCCGCGCCCAGTTCGGCGGCCACCTCCCAGGCCTCCGGGTGCTCCTGGCGCAGCAGCGCGAGGAACACGGAACGCCATCCGCGCCAGGCCGTGAGCCGTCCGGCGTACGTCTCCCGCCAGGCGGACAGCAGCCGTGCCGTCTCGTTCGGAGTGAGCGCCTGCCGGTGCTCCAGCGGGGCGGCGAAGCGGGCGGCGGCGTCCAGGTCCACGGGGTCCGCCAGCCGGTCGTGGAGCCAGCGTTCCTCTGCTGGGGCCAGCGGGTCGTACTCCGTGGAGCGGGTGCTCCGGCTGCGGGGCTCGTCGATGCGGGAGAGGAACTGGCGTACACCCGTGGTGTCTTCGGGGTCGGGCAGTCCGTCGGCGTCCGTCGCCGTGACCCGGTCCAGCTGGAAGGCGCCCCGCGGACCGTTGTCGACGATCCGGTAGCCGGGCGGGCCCTCCCCGAGGCCGGTGGCGACCGTGGCGTGGTCGCCGCCCCAGTGCAGGTACAGCACGCCTTGGAGGTCGCCGGAGCGGGCGAAGGCGTCGTGGGACTGCCAGTGCCAGTACGCGAAGGAGGCGGTCTCGGGGATGCCTTGGGTCGCGAACAGCTCGGCCGCGTCCTCGTGGCCGTCGGACTGGGTGTAGCGGCTGCGGGTGGGGGGAGGCAGGGCGACGAAGCCGTCGCCGCCGAGCGTGCGCCACCAGGCCTTGATCCGGGACAGGTCCGATCGCTGCCCGGCCGTACGGTCCGTGTTCAGTCCCACCAGAAGGACCACGCTTCCTGGTTGAGCACGGCCTTCTCGGCGTAGGCGTCGAGGTCGTGCGGCGGGGACTGGTCGATGTTGTCCGGGCAGAACGCGTAGTGCTCGGCGGCCAGGGCGCGGGCCTCTTCGATCGTGGCGGGCGGGCGGCCCACGGAGACGATCATCGTGTCGAAGCCGAGCACCACGACCCGGGCGTCGTAGCGGTCCTCCCAGGAGCGGAGCACCGCGCAGAGCCGGGCCACGTCGTTCTCGTGGTTCATCGGGCCCGACCAGCCGATCGCGGCCGGTATGTCGGCGCTGCGGCGGGCCGGGACGAGGGCGATCCGGGCCCCGCCGAGCCACGCGTCGGCGTCGGCGGCGATGACGCCCGCGAGGCCTGCGGCCACCGTGTCCGCGTCCTCGGCCGCCTCCTGGGCGGGAACGGGCGCGAGGCCGGGCCAGGACGAGCCGGGGGCCGGGGAGTCCTCGTCGTGGTCGTCGGCCGCCGCGCCGTCGCCCAGCTCGTCGTCAGCGTCGTCCACGTGGTCCGCCCAGTACCCCGCGAGGACCTCCTCCGCGTCGTGGTCGCCGGGGTACGACGTGTCGTCCGGGCAGAGGTCCCAGTCCTCGGGCCACTGGTCGCGCCGTCCGCCCGTGACCAGCACCGGCAGCAGCCCGAGCCGCCGCCCGGCCGCCCGCAGGTCCGCCCAGTCGCGCGGGGTCGCCGGGCCGTCCGCGTACCAGAGGAGCGGCTCGTGCCAGGGGCCGTCCAGCGTGGCGTCCACCAGGGAGCCGGCCGGGAGATCCAGGCCGGAGGCGGCCGGGTCGGGGAGAGGATTCGGGAGCGTCGCCATGGTGGGGAGCCTAAGCGGCGGCACTGACAACGAGCGGGGCAGGCGGTCCTTGCGTCCTGCCAGGGGCGTCACCGCCCACCGCGCGGCGCGACGGGCGCGGAACTAGGGCGTCCGGGGCCGCGGTTCCCCGGGCGTCGGCCCGGGCACGGCGTCGGCACCCGCGAGGTCGGCCGGGAGCAGCGGGCGCATGAAGGTGCGCTCGTAGCGCAGCACGCAGCCGCTCTCGTCGCGGATGCGGTCCGCCTCGATGAACGCGGGATCGCGGCCGAACAGTTGCCGGTACTCCTCGTACGCGGCCAGGCTCGGGAAGCTGAACAGGGCCAGCGCCTCGTCGCTCGCGCCCTCCGCCGGGAGGAAGTAGCCGTGGTGCGTGCCGCCGTGGGCCTGCACCAGCTCCATCCAGCGGGTACCGAACCGCTCAAAGGCCGCGATCTTCTTCGGGTCGATGGTGTACCGCACGACGCAGGTGATCATGTGCCCAGGCTAGGCCGCCATCCGTGTGCCGACGCCGGTACCGGCAGCGTCCATTTCCCGGTGGACCGGGTGCGGGGGACGTATCGTCGAGCCCCGTTGCGCGCCGCCCGGTCACCGTCGGCCGGGCCGATCCGGCAGGAGCCGCCGTGAACAGGATCATCACGTCCATCTCGCTCTCCCTCGACGGATTCTTCGAGGGGCCCGACCACGACATCGACTGGCACACCGTCGACGACGAGCTGCATCAGCACTTCAACGACTACTTCCGGACCATGGGCGGCTTCGTCGAGGGGCGCGTCACCTACGAGCTGATGGAGGAGTTCTGGCCGACCGCCGATCAGGACCCTGCCAACGAGGGGGTGATGGCCGAATTCGCGGGGATCTGGCGGGACGTGCCGAAGTTCGTCTTCTCGCGGACGCTGGAGAGCGTGGGGCCGAACGCGACCCTGCTGCACGAGGTCGACCCCGAGCAGGTGCGCGGGCTGCGGGACGCCGCCTCGGGGGATCTGGCGGTCGGCGGGGCGCATCTGCTGGAGTCGTTCCGGCAGGCCGACCTGATCGACGAGTACCGGATCTACGTCCACCCCGTCATCCTCGGCCGGGGCCGCCGCTTCTTCCAGGACACCGAGGATCGGCAGATGCTCCGGCTGGTGGAGACCCGGACCTTCGGGAACGGGGTCGCGATGCTCCGTTACGAGACGGTCCGGGGGTGAGGCTTGCGGTGCTGAGCGGGGGTGAGGGTCAGGCGGTGGCCGCGTAGGCGGCGAACGCCGACCAGGCCTGCGGCGCGACGGTGAAGGTCGGGCCCTCGATGTCCTTCGAGTCACGGACGTGGACGGCGGCGGGGTGCGCGGCGATCTCGACGCAGGCCCCGCCTTCGTCGGCGCTGTGGCTCGACTTCCGCCAGTCGTAGGCGACTTCGAGGCACTGGCCGCCTTCGTCGCCGCTGTAGCTCGACTTGAACCAGTTCAGTGCGGTGCTCATGTCTCTCCCAGTAAACGGGCCAGCAGGCGCAGGGTCTCCAGCGGGGTGAGCGCCTGGGCTCGCAGCATCGCATATTTCTGGGCGAGGATGCTGATCTCGTTCCGGTCCGAGATCAGGTGGCTGCCGCGCTGGGTCTCGGTGTAGGCGATGTGCTGGTGGTCCGGTGTCTCCAGGAGGGTGAAGGGGCCGTTGAGGCCCGCGTGGGCCCGGCCGTCCAGTGGGAGCACCTGGAGGCAGACGCCAGGGAGTTGGGCCATCGCGTAGAGGTGGCGCAGCTGTTCCCGGTGGTCCTCGTCCGACGTCAGTCTCATCATCAGCACCGGCTCCCAGATCACCATGCTGATCGTCGGCGGCTTCTTCCGGTCCAGGATCTGCTGGCGTTGCAGCCGCGTCGTCGTCTGCGTCTCGATCTCCTCCGGGCTGTAGACCGGGATCTTGTTGCTGAACACCGCCTCCGCGTACGCCTTCGTCTGGAGCAGGCCCGGGATGACCTGGTTGTCGTACCAGGAGAGCGCCAGCGCCTCGTGCTCCATGTTGAGGTAGTGCTCGGCCCAGAGCGGGATCAGGTCGTACTCGGGCATGTTGTCGACCGCCGTCGACAACGCGCCTTTCGTGTCCAGCAGGTCGTCGATCGTCTCCGCCAGATCCGGTACGAGCGAGCGCCTGCCCTGCTCGATGGAGGCGATCGTGTCCTCCTGTACGCCCGCGGCCAGGGCCAGTTCGACCTGGGTCATGCCCGCCTCGGTGCGGAACCGGGCCAGGAGTTTGCCCACGAGCTTCATCGTCGACGCGTTCTTACGCTGTCGCTTTCTGGGGTGCATACGGTTCCCCATGCCACCCCGGCACCCACTTCACGCGCGCGCGACCCGTACAAGAAATCTGTACGGGTCGCGGGGGGTTACGGCACGTCAGGCGTTGGCCCGGGGTGTCCCGCGAGGCTCAGATCCCCAGGGCGCTGTTGATGTCCGACTGCCAGTAGGTGACGAAGCCCAGGTGGTCGGTGTACGTCTCCGCCGGGAGCTTCAGCGTGACCTCGCCCTTGGGCTTGTTGTTCTTGTCGACCATGATCACGCCGAGGTTCTCGCTCTTGTGCAGCTCGTTCTCGCCGGGCTCGCCGGAGAGCGAGATGCCCGCGTACGCCTTCTCGCCGGGGGAGAGCACGACGACCGCCTGCGGCTTGCTCTCGTCAAGGATCGGGTACACCGCCTGCGCGCCGTCGAAGCGGAGGAACGGCGCGTGGTACGTGGCGCAGTCCTTGGAGCCCGTGTTGGTCACGGTGAGCAGCAGGTGGTTGATCGGACGCCGCACGTCGGAGACCGTCACCCTGGAGTTCTGGGCCGAGCAGACCGGGATCGACGCCGCCGCCCCCGTGTTCGGCGCGGCTTCCGGCTTCTTGCCGTTGCCGCCCGCGTGCTTCCTCTCGGCGGGGACGGTCTGCGTCTCGGGTGCGCCGGTCTCCGGCGCGTCCTGCTGTGCCTTGCCGTCGGTGCTCGTCGCCTCTCCGTCGGTGTTCGTCGCTGCTGCGGTCGCGGCCCCGGCGGAGCCGGCCGGCTTGGTCCCCATGGCCTTGTCGTCGCCGCCGCAGGCGGTGAGCGAGAGGGCGGCCGCGAGGGCGGTGGCGGCGATGGCGGTGGTGCGGATGCGGTTGGTGCGCATGGCGGTGGTACTCCCCGTACTCGGTTGATCTGCGGTCCTGCTGTGGTCTGGTCCGAGCTTGTGGGGTGGCGGAATCCGGCCGCAACGCCTGCCGAACCATTGGGGATGCTGGAACGTCTACGCATACGGTGACCTGCGGGAATTCCGCGTCCCTGGAACGCCGTTCCGGGACGCACGAGGAAGGGGAGCGCCGTCGTGGCGACGCCGGAGGCCGTGGAGTTCGCGGCTCTGCTGAAGGATCTGAAGGACCGTTCGGGGCGCAGCTACGGGGTGCTCGCGGGGAAGCTGCACGTCAGCACGTCGACCCTCCACCGGTACTGCAACGGGGACGCCGTGCCGAACGAGTTCGCTCCGGTGGAGCGGTTCGCGCGGGTGTGCGGGGCCTCGGGCGACGAGCTGGTGGAGGTGCACCGGCGGTGGATCGTGGCGGACGCGGCCCGGCGGCGGCCTCCGGCGGGGGCGGCCGCACCTGCTGTGGTGCCTGACGCCGTTCCTGGTGTGGCCGGGCCGAGTGAACCGCCCCCGGTGCCCCAGGAATCCGAGCCGTCCCAGGCGTCCGAGCCGCCCCGGGAATCCGACCTGCCCCAGGCGTCCGAGCCGTCCGTCACGTCAGGTGGCGTCGGCAGCGGCGACCGGCCGGGCGTGGGCCCGGGCTCCCGGTGGTCCCGGCTCTCCCGGCGTACGCGGGCGCTCATCGCCGCCGCCGGGGTCGCCGCGCTCCTCGTGCCCGGCGCCGTCGTCGCCGTCGATCTCGCCGGGTCGGGGAAGGAGGGCGGCGGGAGCGCCGCGGACCGGGTGGAGGAGGCGGGAGGAGGCCTCGCGGCGGCTCCGGAGGGCTCCGCTTCGGGTACGCCCCGGCCCTCCGCGAGCCCGAGCCCGTCCGGTTCCTCGCCGGGCGCGTCCGCGTCGTCCTCGGGGCAGCCGTCCGCGAAGCCCTCGGCGGGCTCGGACGCCGGGCAGTCCCAGAGCGGGGGCGGCGATGGCGGGAGCGGTACGGGCCTCGGCGCACCGCCGACCGTCAGCATCTCCTCGTACAACTGGGAAGAACCCTGCGGCCAGCACTACCTGGTGAACCGGGAGCCCGACGACGTCGATCCGCCGCCCGCGTCACCGGAGCGGCGCGGCTGGGCGGAGTCGTACGGCGGGGTCGACGCCGGGAACATGCTGCTCCAGCTCACCGTGCAGGGGACCTCCCGCGAGGCGGTCGTCCTCAAGGGCATGCACGTCCGCGTCGTGTCCCGCAAGGCTCCACTGCCCTGGTCGGCGTACCGGATGGGCAACGGCTGCGGCAGCGGGATCACGCCCCAGTCCTTCGCCTCCCACCTCGACGCCGGGAACCCCGTCCTGCGGCCGGTGCCGGGGACGCAGGGGGACATCGAGGTCCCGGCCGTGGACTTCCCGTACAAGGTGTCGTCCGAGGACGTGGAGGTCTTCAACCTCGACATGAAGGCCGTGAGTTACGACGTCACCTGGTACCTGGAGCTGGAGTGGAGCAGCGGCGGCAAGGAGGGGGTGCTGCGGATCGACGACCGCGGGAAGCCGTTCCGTACGAGCGGGATGAAGGGGCGGCCGGAGTACGTCTACGGCGGTCCCGGTTACGGGTGGGAGCGCACCGGGCAGTCCTGACGATTCCGGCTTGACCCTCACGTAGCGTGAGGCCGGAGAGTCGGGTGCATGAGCGACTACTACAACGCGTTCGAGATGAGTCCTGTGCCCGCCCCCGGCCCGGACGCGGTTCCGCCGGAGCCGTTCCGCGGCATCTACGGAATGCCCGCGTTCGTGACGATCCCCACCAGCGATCTGGCGGCGTCGGTGGATTTCTGGGTGCGTGGGCTCGGGTTCTTCGAGCTGTTCGGCGTCCCCGGCACGATGGTGCATCTGCGCCGGTGGGCGTTCCAGGACGTCCTCCTCGTCTCGGCGGCGAGCGTTCCGGAGCAGCCACCGGCGATGGGCTTCAGTTTCGCGGGCGTGCTCGGCCAGGTCGACGCCCTCGCCGAGGCCTGTCGTGCGTTGCGCCCGTACGCGGTCGACGGTCCGCGGGACACACCCTGGAACACCCGCGACGTGGAGGTGATCACCCCCGAGAACGCGCGGGTCGTCTTCACCGCGGCGAAGCCCTTCGATCCGGCGAGCCAGGAGGCGCGGAACCTCGAAGCCATGGGCATCACCCCGCCCGGCGACGGCCTCGCCGACAATGAGAGGCATGCCTGACACCGCCGATGCCGATGCCGGCGCCGACGGCCTGACCGTCGGTCAGGTCGCGGCGCGTCTGGACGTGACCGTCCGTGCGCTGCACCACTGGGACGGGATCGGTCTGGCGCGACCGTCGCTGCGCACGGTTGCCGGATACCGGCTCTACACCGCCGGTGATCTGGAACGCCTGCATCGCATCGTCGCCTACCGTGAGCTCGGTCTCGGCCTGGAGCGGATCCGGGCCGTCCTGGACGACACGACCGCGGACGCGCTCGGCGCACTGCGCGCCCAGCGCACCCAGGTCGCCGAACGGATCGACCGCCTCCAGCGGCTCGGCGCCGGCCTCGACCGGATGATCGAGGCCCATGAGGGCGGCCCGCTGCTGACGGACGAACAGCAGGTCGCCATTTTCGGCCCCGGATGGGATCCGGACGGTCCGGCCCAGGCCCGCCGGCGCTACGGAGACACGACGCAGTGGCGGCAGTACGCCGAACGCTCGGCCTCGCGCGGCCCGGAGGAGTGGCAGGCCGTCGCCGACGACATCGCGGGCCTCGACCGCGCCCTGGGGGAGGCGATGGACGCCGGCGTCCCACCCGGCAGCCCGGAGGCGAACCGGCTCGTGGACCGGCACCGCGAGGTCTTCGCCGCGTACTTCCCCCTCACCCGGCAGATGCAGGTCTGCCTCGGCCGCATGTACGAGGCCGATGCGGGATTCGCCGCTCACTACGACGGCATCCGCCCCGGCCTCGCGATGTGGTTCCGTCGCCTCATCGACGCAGGCGCGCGTGCCCACGGCATCGACCCCGACACGGCGACCTGGGACGGAGGGCAGGAGAAGCGGCGCTGATTCCGGTCATTCAATGACGTATCGGTCGAAGTTCGTGCATCGGTTCATCTCGGCGGCTGACCGATAAGCGGTCGTACACATGTCCAGAACTCGGGAGTACAGTCTGCGAGGTTCTGGCAGCCTCACCACCGCTCGATGACGGCGTGCGGCCGCCCCGCCCGCGAACCCACAGGTGATTCATGTCCGCCACTGCTGCCGAAGCCTCCGATCGCACGGCCCCGGAGGACCGTACCTGCGAGGAACGCTCCCAACGACTCAGACGCAGACTTGAGCGGCTGATCGGTATCGCCGCCACCGAGGGGAACTCCCTCGTCCCGCTCCGTAACGGCGACGCCATCTTCGGCGCGATGCTGAAGGCCATCCGTGAGGCGGAACACACCGTCGATCTGATGACCTTCGTCTACTGGCGGGGTGACATCGCTCACCAGTTCGCCGAGGCCCTGGCCGACCGCGCCCGCGCCGGGGTCCGGGTGCGGCTCATGCTCGACGGGTTCGGATCGCGGCTCATCGAGAAGGGCCAGCTGGCGATGATGGAAGAGGCCGGGGTCACCGTCACCTGGTTCCGCAAGCCCCTCTACCTCTCACCGCTCAAGCAGAACCACCGCTGCCACCGCAAGGTCCTCGTCGTCGACGAGCAGACCGCGTTCACCGGCGGCGTCGGGATAGCCGAGGAATGGTGCGGCGACGCCCGCAACGAGCACGAGTGGCGCGACACCCACGTCCAGGTCACCGGGCCCGCCGTCGACGGACTGGCCGCCGCGTTCGCCCAGAACTGGGCCGAGTGCCACGACGAGCTGTTCGACGACCGCGACCGGTTCGTCACCGAGGAGCACCACGGCGACTCCGTCGTCCAGGTGGTACGCGGCTCCGCCTCCTTCGGCTGGCAGGACATGCAGACCCTGATCCGGGTCGTCCTGGAGTCCGCCGAGGAGCGCATCCGCCTCACCACGGCCTACTTCGCCCCCGACGCCTACTTCACCGGGCTGCTGTGCGCCGCGGCCGCGCGCGGGGTGGAGGTCGAGATCCTGCTGCCGGGCCCGCACACCGACAAGCGGGTCTGCCAGCTCGCCGGGCAGCGCTACTACGAGGACCTGACCGACTGCGGCGTGAAGATCTACCAGTACCAGCCGACGATGATGCACACCAAGACCCTCACCATCGACCGGGTCGCCTCGCTCATCGGCTCCACCAACTTCAACCGGCGCTCCCTCGACCACGACGAGGAAGTCATGCTCGCCGTCCTCGACCAGGACTTCACCGCCACCCTCGACGGCCACTTCGAGGAGGACCGCGAGAACAGCGTGCTGATCGAGCGCGGCCGGTGGAAGCGCCGCGACCTCGTCCAGCGGGCCAAGGAAGCGGCCGTCGTGCCCATCCGCCGCTTCCTCTGAGACCGGGGGCGGCAGGGGGCGTGGTCCGGCGCTCGCCGGGAAGGCGGGGGAGACGACCGCCGTCCACCACGTGAAGGGCAGGGCCCATGAGCGCCACCGCCGAGACCTCGCCGGCACCGTCCGCAGCGGTGATCACCGAACCCCTGCCGGATCTTCAGCTCCAGCTGCTCATCCAGCTCCTCGACGAGGACCCGCGCTCCAGCCTGCCCCTCACCCTCACGCACCCCGGCGGCCTCCTGCACGGGGACGTCATCGGGCACGAGCAGTGGAAGGCCGAGTGGGCCAGGAGCCTGCGCCAGGTCGAGGGCGAGGGGGCCAACCTGCTCGCCGAGTTCCCCGAGACGGTCGACCAGGGCGTACGGGAACTGCGCGCGGAGGAGGACGCGACGGGGGCGGCCCGGCTGCCCCGCTGGATCCATCTGCGGGACGTCACCCTCGTCTCCGGGGCCATGACGCCCGTCTCCCTGCCGTTGTGGCGCGGGCGCCTCTCCGATGTGTCCGGGTGGGCGCTGGGCCGCCCGCAGTAGCCGGGAGGCCGGCTTCTAGGGTTGCGGCATGACCACAGAGAGCGCCTTAACCCCGGACTCGTACGTCACCTTCATCAACGTCTTCGAGATCGCCGCCGACGAACTCGACGCGTTCGTCGGGAAGTGGGAGGAGCGGGCCCGCCTCATGCGGGACAAGCCCGGCTTCATCGACTCCCGGATGCACCGGGCCCGCTCGTCGGACTCCCGCTTCCAGCTCGTCAACGTCTCCCACTGGGAGAGCCAGGAGGCATGGGAGGCCGCCACCGCCGACCCCGACTTCGCCTCCCGGACCCGGGCCGCGCGCGAGGAGACCGCGCAGCCGGTCACCCCGAACCCGGCCGTCTACGACGTCGTCGTGGAGCTCACCGCACCCTGAGCCTGCCCGTACGCGATCGGCCCCCGCACCTGCGGAACAGGTGCCGGGCCCGACGTACGTACAGCGGACGCCGTCAGAGCCGCTCGGGCGTCCGGATGCCCAGCAGTGCCATCCCCCGGTGCAGGGTCCGGGCGGTCAGCTCGACCAGGAAGAGCCGGTTCTCGACGACCTCGGGGGCGTTGTCCGGGCTGAGCACCTGGCACTGGTCGTAGAACGTGGTCAGGTGCGACGCCAGCTGGTAGAGATACGCGGCCAGCTTGTGCGGTTCGTAGCCCGCGGCCACCTCGGAGAGCACCTCGCCGAACTGGTCCAGGTGCAGACCGAGCGCGCGCTCCGCCGGGGCCAGCGCCAGCTCCGGGTGGGCGGCCGGGACCGCGTCGCCCGACTTGCGCAGGATGGACCGGATCCGCGCGTACGCGTACTGGAGGTACACCGACGTGTCGCCGTTCAGCGACACCATCTGGTCCAGGTCGAACTTGTAGTCCCGTACGGCGGAGGTCGACAGGTCCGCGTACTTCACGGCGCCGACGCCGACGTACCGGCCGTTCTCGACGATCTCCTCCTCGGACAGGCCCACTTTCTCGGCCTTCTCCCGCACGACCGCCGTGGCCCGCTCGACCGCCTCGTCGAGGAGGTCCTCCAGCCGGACCGTCACACCCTCACGGGTCTTGAACGGCTTGCCGTCCTTGCCGAGGACCGTGCCGAAGGCGAGCTGCACGGCCTTGACGTCCTCGTTCAGCCAGCCGGCCCGCCGGGCCGTCTCGAAGACCATCTTGAAGTGCAGCGACTGCCGGGCGTCGACCACGTAGAGCAGGGTGTCGGCCTTGAGGTCCTGGACCCGGTTGCGGATCGCGGAGAGGTCGGTGGCCGCGTAGCCGTAACCGCCGTTGGTCTTCTTGACGATGAGCGGGACCTTGTTGCCGTCCGGGCCCTTCACATCGTCGAAGAACACGCACAGCGCACCCTCGGAGCGGACGGCGACGCCCGTCTCCTCCAGGATCCGGCAGGTCTCCTCCAGCATGTCGTTGTAGCCGGACTCACCGACGATGTCCGCGTCGGCGATCTCCATGTCGAGCTTGTCGAAGACCGAGTGGAAGTAGATCTTCGACTCGTCGACGAAGCCCTGCCACAGCTCCAGCGTCTCCGGGTCACCGGCCTGGAGCGCCACCACCCGGTCCCGGGACCGGGCCTTGAACTCCTCGTCGGAGTCGAACAGGACCCGCGACTCCTTGTAGACCCGGTTCAGCGTCGACATCGCCGCCTCGCCGTCGCTCGCGCCGCCCGTCGCGCCGTCCTCGTGCTTCAGGGCGCCCGGGTGCTCGATCAGGTACTGGATGAGCATGCCGAACTGGGTGCCCCAGTCGCCGATGTGGTGCCGCCGGACGACGTTCTCGCCGGTGAACTCCATGATCTTGACCATGGCGTCGCCGATGACCGCCGACCGCAGATGGCCGACGTGCATCTCCTTGGCCACGTTCGGCTGGGCGTAGTCGATGACCGTGGTCCCGGCCTCCGCCTTCGGCGGCACGCCGAGCCGGCCCTCGGCGTCGGCGGCCCGGGCGGCGAGCGTCTCGATGATCGCCTTGTCGGCGAGCGTGATGTTGAGGAAGCCGGGTCCTGAGACCTCGATGTCCTTGATCAGCTCACCGGCCGGAAGGGCGGCGGTGACCTGGGCGGCCAGCTCGCGCGGGTTGCCCTTGAGCTTCTTGGCGAGCGCCAGGATGCCGTTGGCCTGGAAGTCGGCCCGGTCGCTTCGGCGCAGCAGCGGGTCCGCGGTGCCGGCATCCGGCAGGGCTGCCGTCAGGGCGTCCGCCAGCTGCTGCTGGAGCGTGGAAGCGAGGGAAGGGACCGAGGCCATGGTCTGGCTGCCGTTTCCGTAGGAGTACAAGGGATCGGTCCAGTATCCCACGGTGCGTAAAGCCGTTTTCGCGCTGCGGGTGGTAGCTGGGAGAATGGTCGGCAACCCACCGGGAATCGACAGAACGAGAGAAGGACGTGCCGACCGTGGCCGAGAGTCAGACCAGCACCGAGACCGACTGGGTCTCCCGCTTCGCGGACGATGTCATCGCCGAATCGGAGCGTCGTGCGCCTGGCAAACCGGTCGTCGTCGCCTCCGGGCTCTCCCCGTCCGGCCCGATCCACCTCGGCAACCTCCGCGAGGTCATGACCCCGCACCTGGTCGCCGACGAGATCCGCCGCCGCGGGTACACCGTGCGCCACCTGATCTCCTGGGACGACTACGACCGCTACCGCAAGGTCCCGGAGGGCATCCCCGGGGTCGACAAGGCGACCTGGACCGAGCACATCGGCAAGCCGCTGACCTCGGTGCCCGCCCCGGCCGGCTCCTCCCACCCGAACTGGGCCGAGCACTTCAAGGCCGCCATGACGGCGGCCCTGGACGAGCTGGGCGTCGAGTACGACGGAATCAGCCAGACGGAGCAGTACACCGCCGGGACCTACCGCGAGCAGATCCTGCACGCGATGAAGCACCGCGCCGACATCGACGCCGTCCTCGACCGCTACCGGACCAAGAAGGACCCGGCGGCCCAGGGCAAGGGCGGCAAGAAGCCGCAGCAGCAGAAGAAGGTCGACGAGGCCGAGCTGGAGGCCGCCGAGGGCTCCGGCGCCGCCGACGAGGACGACGGCAGCGGCAACAGCGCCGGCTACTTCCCGTACAAGCCCTACTGCGGCAACTGCGAGAAGGACCTCACCGTCGTCACCTCCTACGACGACGACACCACCGAGCTGAACTACACCTGCTCGGGCTGCGGCTTCGCCGAGACGGTCCGGCTGAGCGAGTTCAACCGCGGCAAGCTGGTCTGGAAGGTCGACTGGCCGATGCGCTGGGCCTACGAGGGCGTGATCTTCGAGCCCAGCGGCGTCGACCACTCCTCGCCCGGCTCCTCCTTCGTCGTCGGCGGCCAGATCGTCCGGGAGGTCTTCGACGGCGTGCAGCCGATCGGGCCGATGTACGCCTTCGTCGGCATCTCCGGCATGGCCAAGATGTCCAGCAGCAAGGGCGGGGTGCCCACCCCGGCCGACGCGCTGAAGATCATGGAAGCGCCGCTGCTGCGCTGGCTCTACGCCCGCCGCAAGCCCAACCAGTCGTTCAAGATCGCCTTCGACCAGGAGATCCAGCGGCTGTACGACGAGTGGGACTCGCTGGGCCGCAAGGTCGCCGACGGCACGGTGCTGCCCGCCGACGCCGCCGCGCACTCCCGGGCCGTCCGCACGGCCGCCGGGGAGCTTCCGAGCACCCCGCACCCGCTGCCGTACCGGACGCTCGCCTCGGTCGCCGACATCACCGCCGGCGCCGAGGACCAGACGCTGCGCATCCTCAGCGAGCTGGACCCGGACAACCCGCTGACCTCGCTGGACGAGGCGCGCCCGCGCCTGGACCGGGCCGAGAACTGGATCACCACCCAGGTCCCGGCCGAGGCCCGCACCATCGTCCGGGACGAGCCCGACAAGGAGCTGCTCGGCTCGCTCGACGACCAGGGCCGGGAGTCCCTGCGCCTCCTCCTGGAGGGCCTGGACACGCACTGGTCGCTGGACGGGCTGACCACGCTCGTCTACGGCGTGCCGAAGGTGCTGGCGGGCCTGGAGCCGGACGCCAAGCCGACGCCCGAGCTGAAGGCCGCGCAGCGGTCCTTCTTCGCGCTGCTCTACCGTCTCCTCGTCAGCCGCGACACGGGCCCGCGCCTGCCCACGCTGCTGCTCGCGGTGGGGGCGGACCGGGTGCGCAGGCTGCTGGGCGCGTAACGGGGCACGCACGACGGAGGGGCCCCGGGGGGGGGGGCGCGCCCCCCCCCGGGGGGGGGCGCCCCCCGGGGCCCCACGAGGGGGGACGGGCGACAGGGGCCGGGCCGGGGGCGGCG
>NZ_JAFEUF010000057.1:0-436 GCF_016901035.1 Streptomyces durocortorensis | reverse complement strand
CGCCGCCCCCCAAACTTTTTTTACTTATCTTTTCCGTCCTCGCTTTCTTATTTCTAACCCCCCCCCCCCCCCCCCGGGCGCCCCCCGCCGCCCCGCCCCCCCCGCGCCCCCCCCCCCCTTCTCGCTGTCCGCTGGGTACGGTGCCGGCTCAGGCGGTCTGGTCGGCCGTAGCCCGCTGCGCGTAGAGGTTCTTGAACTGCGGCATCACCTGCTGGAGCAGCGCGGTCGAGCGCGGGTGGTGCACGTCGTGCTTGTCGGCCAGCGTGATGTCGAGGGCCTCCACGCTCGGGTACTCCCCCTGCTGGTCCGTCAGCGCGCTGAACTCCTCGTAGGCCCGGTTGGCGAAGTCCTCGTCCTCCTGGGACCACGTCTCCAGCTGCGAGGCCTCCTCGGGGACGGCGGCAGCGGGCGGCTCGGGGAGCGGGGCCCGGTCCGG
>NZ_JAFEUF010000570.1 GCF_016901035.1 Streptomyces durocortorensis | reverse complement strand
GCGAGCGCCGGCACGGCGCCGAGCGCCACCAGCGCTGCGGCGGCCACGGCGGCGGTCCCGCCGCGCAGGGTGCGGCTGCGGGAAGGGGGGATGCGCATGGAAGTCCTTCGGTCGTGGGGCGTACGGGGCCTGTCGTGTTCCGTGCAACGGACTGCGGCGGAACGGACTGCGGTCCTTCACCTCTCAAGACAGGTGCCGGACGAGGAGGGTTGTGCCGACCTGGGCGGTCGTGACAGAACACGGACACAAGACATCGGTTTCGGACACGGGCCCGGACACAAGGCATCGGTATCCGACACGGACGCGGGCACGGGCAGGGGCCGCGTGAAAAGGCAGGGCCGCAGACGCCAGGACACCCGTACCGGGGGATACGGGTGTCCTGGCG
>NZ_JAFEUF010000569.1 GCF_016901035.1 Streptomyces durocortorensis | reverse complement strand
CCCCGCCGCCCCCCCCCGGGGGCGCCCCGGCTCCCGGCGGCGGGCCCGCGGCAGTCACCGCCGGCGCGGCCGGGCCGTCCTGCTCGGGGCCCTCGGGCTGCTCCTCGCGGCGGGCGCCCTGAGCCTGGCGGAACTGGCCCTGGAGCCCGGGAGGGACGACACCGCCGCCGACTTCGTCAGCGAGGAGCCGGGCGGTCCGACCGAGGCCGCGCCGGACGAGTCGTCCGCCGACACCCCCCGCGACCCCGGCCCGGTCGGCTCCCGCGCCGGGGCGACCACGGGCCCCGCGACGGACGCCTCACCGGCGGACGACCACAGCGGGAACCCCACGGATCCGACCGGGTCGCCGAGCCCCGGCCCCTCCGCCACGGACGAGCCCACCGCCTC
>NZ_JAFEUF010000568.1 GCF_016901035.1 Streptomyces durocortorensis | reverse complement strand
GTACCAGCCGCTGACCGCCGCGGTGGGCAGCATGGCGTAGTGCTCGGTGAGGGTGACCTGGCTGATGCCGTCGGCATCCAGCAGCTGGAACAGCGTGCCCTTCTCGGTGTGGTCCGGGCAGGCCGGGTAACCGGGGGCAGGGCGGATGCCCTTGTACTGCTCGCGGATCAGTTCCTCGTTACTCAGCCGCTCGTCAGGCGCATAGCCCCAGTAGTGCTTGCGCACCTGCTCGTGCAGCCATTCGGCACAGGCCTCGGCGAGGCGGTCGGCCAATGCCTTGACCATGATCGAGTTGTAGTCGTCGCCCTTGTCCTGATAGGCCTTGGCCAGTTCCTCGGCACCGATGCCAGCGGTGCAGATGAAACCGCCCACGTAGTCGGTGATGCCGG
>NZ_JAFEUF010000567.1 GCF_016901035.1 Streptomyces durocortorensis | reverse complement strand
CCGTAGAGCGGGAGTTGCTTGGCCAGTTGCTTCACGCTCATCGCCGCGCCTTCGGGGAGGTGGTCGACGAATCCGGCGACGTAGCGTTCGCGGGTGGGGAGGAGTGCGAAGTCGTTTCGCGTACGGGGGAGTTGCCCTGGCGTGGAGCGTTTGCCGTAGCCGGGGTTGGCCATCGGGTACGTGGCGGAGACTGCGGGGATGGGCAGGGCGGAGCTATGGTGCTGGGTAGCCAAGGGATCGTCTTTCTATGGTGTGCGATCTTGCGGTGAGACCCCGGCCCGGTCTGCGAAACCGTGTCGGGGTCGTTTAGTTCTCGTAGTTCTCGCACCGTAAGCGGCCGTCACGCTGCGCCGCAAGCTGTCACGATTAGTCATACTGCCTGGCCGTGACGGGGTGGGGAGG
>NZ_JAFEUF010000056.1 GCF_016901035.1 Streptomyces durocortorensis | reverse complement strand
GGCTCAAGCCCCGCCCCACGCCGGGCGTGCGCCGGAGCCCCACCCGCGCTCAGCGCCCGGTGCGCCCGGGCTCAACGCCCGGTACGCGCCCGCCATTCCGGGGCGAGGACGGACCAGATCTCGGAGTCGTGCCGCTCCCCCCGGTAGAAGTAGCTCTGCCGGAGCACACCGTCCCGGGTCATTCCGAGCCGCTGGGCGACCGCGACCGACCGGGTGTTCCCGGGGGAGGCGTCCCACTCCACGCGGTGCATGCCGCGTTCGTAGACCGCCCAGTCGATCAGGCGCTCGGCGGCGCGGGTGATCAGGCCGCGGCCCTGGGCGGCGGGCTCCAGCCAGACGCCGATCTCGCAGTTTCCCTGGTCGGCGTCGAAGGACGGGAAGAGGACGCCGCCGACGAGGGTGTCCTCCAGCCAGATCCCGTACAGCCGTCCGGTGTCCGCTGCCTGCTTCTCCGCGTACTTCCGGAGCAGGGCGCGCGCCGAGTCCAGGTCGGTGGCGTACGAGGCGAACGGGATCCACGGGTCGACCAGTTCCCGGGCCCGGTCCATGTGGGCCAGGAACTCCACGGCCTGCCAGGGCTCCAGCGGGCGCAGCTCGGCCTTGTCGTCACCCAGCGATATGGCGAACATCGTGCTCCTCCTCCAACCGCGCGACGCCCTCCTCCGTGGCGCGCGCCTCCGGGATCCTCGCATGGAGCGGTACGCAGTCGGGCGGTTCGATGGAGATCCGGGGCAGCCGCTTGTCCAGCCAGCCCGGCAGCCACCAGTTCGCGCCGCCGAGCATGTGCATCAGGGCGGGCACGAGCAAGGTGCGCAGGACGAAGGCGTCCAGGGCGACGGCGGTGGCCAGGGCGATGCCGAACATGGCGATCACCCGGTCGCCGCTGAGCACGAAGGCGAGGAAGACGGAGATCATGATCACGGCGGCGGAGTTGATGACTCTGCCCGTCTCGGCGAGGCCGACCCGGACCGAGCGCCGGTTGTCGCCGGTCTCCAGCCACTCCTCGTACATCCGGCCGACCAGGAAGACCTGGTAGTCCATGGAGAGGCCGAAGAGGACCGAGACCATGATCACGGGGAGGAAGGGTTCGATGGGCCCGGCGCTGCCGAGGCCGAGCAGTTCGCTCCCCCAGCCCCACTGGAAGACGGCCACGACAACGCCGAAGGAGGAGGCGACGGCGGCCACGTTCATCACGGCGGCCTTGATGGGGATGCCGATGGAGCGGAAGGCCAGGAGCAGGAGGAGGCAGCCGAGTCCGATGACGACCCCGACGAAGAGCGGCAGCTTGCCGACGATGATCTCGGCGAAGTCGTCGTAGCTCGCCGTCACCCCGCCGACGTGGGCCTCCAGCGAGGTCTTGTCCTGAATGGGCGGGAGCACGTCGGCCCGGATCCGGTCGACCAGTTCGCTGGTGTCCTGCGACTGGGGCGAGGAGTCGGGTACGACGGTGAGGAAGGCCGTGTCGCCGCCGCTGTTGTACGTGACCGGGCTGACGGACGCGACGCCCTCGGTCGTCCGCAGCTTCTCGGGCAGCGAGTCCAGGGCGAGCCGGTCGTCCGCGCCGTCGAGCTGGGCGGCGATGGTGAGGGGGCCGTTGACGCCGGGCCCGAAGCCGTCGGCGAGCAGGTCGTAGGCCTGCCGGGTGGTGGCGGTGGCCGGGTTGTTGCCCTGGTCGGAGGTGCCCAGGTGGAGGCCGAGGGCGGGCAGGGCGAGGACCACCATGACGACGGCCGCGATCCCGCCGAGCAGCTTGGGGTGCCGTTCCACGAAGGCGGACCAGCGGGCGGCGAAGCCGGTGGGCAGTTCGGGGCGCGGTCCGTGTTCGGCGAGCTGCCGGCGTTCGCGGCGGCTGAGCGCCCGCATCCCGATGAGGGAGAGCAGCGCGGGCAGCAGGGTCACCGAGGCCATGACCGTCAGCACCACGGTGAGCGAGGCGGCGATGGCGACGCCGTTGAGGAAGCCGAGCCGCAGGATCAGCATGCCGAGCAGCGCGATACAGACGGTGGCCCCGGCGAAGACGACGGCCCGGCCGGTGGTGGTGACCGCGTTCCGCGCCGCTTCGTCGACCGACATCCCGCGCTTGAGGCCTCTGCGGTGTCTGGTGACGATGAACAGCGCGTAGTCGATGCCCACGCCGAGCCCGATGAGCATGCCGAGCATCGGGGCGAAGTCGGCGACGGTCATCACATGGCCGAGCAGCACGATGCCCGCGTAGGCGGTGCCCACGGAGACGAGGGCGGTGGCGATGGGCAGCAGGCTGGCGGCGAGCGAGCCGAAGGCGAGGAAGAGCACGACCGCCGCGACGACGACGCCGACGCCCTCGGCGAGGTGGACGGAGGGGGCTTCGGTGAGGGCGACGGCGGTGCCGCCCAGCTCGACCTGGAGCCCGTCCGCCTCGGCGGCCTTCGCGGTGTCGACGAGGGCCTGTGCCTGGGAGGCGGGGATCTCGTCGGCGGGGTGGTCGAAGGTGACGGTGGCGTAGGCGGTGTGGCCGTCCTCGCTGATCTGGCCGGGGCCGGTGCCTCCGTAGGGGCCGGTGACCGCGCCGACGCCCGGCAGCTCGTCGATCGCGTGGAGCGTGCGGGTCATGGTCTGTTCGACGTCGGCGGCTCTGACCGTGGAGTCGGTGGTGTGCCAGACGACGGTGTCGGTGTCGCCGCCGAGGTCGGTGAAGCCGCGCGAGAGGAGTTCGGTGGCCCGGCCGGATTCGGTGCCGGGGACCTCGTAGTCGTTGGAGTACGCCGAACCCACGAAGCCCGCGGCGGCGGCGGTCCCGCCGAGAGCGGCGAGCCAGATGAGGACGGCGACGAGACGGTGCCTGATGCACCAGCGGGCGATGGCAGCCAACGGACGAGCTCCCTGCGGGTTCGTGGACCTTTACCCGCAGATAACGTGATCTGCCCGTAAACGTCTCATGACCTGAGACCGCCACTCTGACAGCAGGACGTGATCCTTTGTCCGTTTCGTGGTCATGGTCACAGAGCCTGATCTGCCCCTTATACGGGACACACCGGGCCCTGCGACCTACTGATCGGACCGGGCCGGGTCAGCCGGAGACGCTCGCGCGGCCGTTCTCGATGTGTCCCATGAGCCGCCGCCGGAAGCCGTCCTCCCCGTCGACGGTGACGTCGAGGTCGTACCAGCCGTGCGCGTCGGCCGCCGAGTGCACGAGCGAGCGGCTACGGCCCGGCTTGACCGTGACACGGCGGGTCCAGTCCCGTACGTCGTCCTCGTCGACGTACCCGAGCGGCCGCACCAGGAAGGTCAGGGTCCTGCGCCCGGTGTTGCGCAGGGTGAGGTGGATGTCGCGGTCGCGGTGGTCGATGCGGGTGGCGACCTCCGCTCCCCCGTCGGCCGGTCCGGCGAACTCGCGCCGGAAGCCGTTCGGCCCGGTGACCGTGAAGCGGTACGCGTCCCCCGCGACCGGGACCGTCCAGTGCGCGCGGCCCCGGACGTCCCTGTGCTGCGGGGCCGGGAACTCGTCCGCGTACGGGTAGAGCGCGAAGTGCGCCGAGGACCGGCCGCTGTTGTCCAGCTCCACCCGCAGTCCGCCCTCCACCCGCCGCGCCTGGGCGTCCGGCCGGTAGGGCAGCGGGCGCGCCGGGCGTGCGCCGGGCTCCTGTTCGGGGAGCTGCTGGACGGCGGGCGGCCTCGGCTGCCAGCGGCCCTCGAACGGCGGGATCTCCCCGGGGCTCTGCACGGCGGGCTGCCGGCGGGCCCGGGTGAAGTCGAAGGCGGAGGTGAGGTCACCGGTTACCTGGCGCCGCCAGTCGCCGATGTTGGGCTCCTTCACCCCGGTCCAGCGCTCCAGGAACTGGATCACGGAGGTGTGGTCGAAGACCTCGGAGCAGACGTATCCGCCGACGGTCCACGGCGAGACGACCAGCAGCGGCACCCGGATCCCGAGGCCGGTCGGACGGCCCTCCCACTGCTCCTCGGTCGCCTCGGGGGGTGCGACGGGCGGCGGGACATGGTCGAAGAAGCCGTCGTTCTCGTCGTAGTTGATCAGCACGGCGGTGTGCCGCCAGACGTCGGGGTGCTTGCCGAGCGCGTCGAGGATCTTGTAGACGATGGTGGCGCTGTGCACCGGCGACGAGGTGCTCGGGTGCTCGGAGTCGATGGCCGAGGGGACCAGGTAGGAGACCTCCGGGAGCGTCCCGGCCGCCACGTCCTTGGCGAACGCGTCGGCGAGCGTCCCGGTGGGCACCCGGCGCAGCCCCCGCTCGAACAGGCTCCGCTCGTGCTTCGTGAGCGTGGCGACGCCCTCGTCCAGCAGCCCGAGGAGCCGGGTGCGCTCGGCCTCGGACGCGCCCCGGACCTCGGCGTAGAAGGCCTCCATGTACGTGTGGCCGCCGGTCTTCGCCAGCGCCTTGCGGGCGATCGCCTTGAAGGTGGCGTAGAACTCGATCTGGTTGTCGGTGAAGTTCTCCCACTCGGTGTACGTCCGCCAGGTGCGCCCGGCCTTCTCCAGCCGCTCGGCGTAGGTGGACCAGTCGTAGCCGGGGTGGGTGCCCTCGTTGTACGCGTCGTTGCCGACGGCCCGTTTCCCGTTCGCCTCGAAGCCGGTCTTCCCGCTCCAGAGGTGGTTGCGGTTGGGGCTGGTGGAGGTGTGGATGGAGGAGTGGTAGGCGTCGCAGACGGTGAAGGTGTCGGCCAGCTCGTAGTGGAGCGGGATGTCGCGGCGGTCGTAGTACGCCATCGTGGCCGCGGTCTTCGCGCTGATCCAGCCGTTCATCCAGCCGCCGCCCCAGGCCTTCGCGCCGCCGCTCCAGGAGTGGTCGAGTGCGCCGATGTACTGGAGGTCCTTCTTCTGCTCCTCGGCCGCCCCGCGCACCGGGAAGGGCAGCACGGTGGAGCCGGCCGCCCCGGGCTGCTCGAACACGGTCCCGCCGGTGGGCAGTTCGATGGCGTTACGGTCGCCGAAGCCGCGTACGCCGCGCAGGGTGCCGAAGTAGTGGTCGAAGGACCGGTTCTCCTGCATCAGGATCACCACATGCTTGATCGACCCCAGCCCACCGGACCCCGCGTGGGCGGGCTGCGCGGCGATGGCGGCCTGGAGCGACGGCGGCAGGAAGGATCCGGCCGCAGCGGCGCCGAGTGCGCCGCCGCCCAGCGCGAAGAGCCGTCGCCGTGACATGTCCGTGGTCAAAGGAGCCTCCTGGTTGCGGTGGTTACAGCCGGGAAGCTAGTCAGACCGGGTGGCGTCGGGAAGGACTGTGCACGGCCCGGTGGTGAACGTCCAAGAGGTCCGGTCCGAAAGTCCAACCCGGAGTGACGGGTTCCTCACACCCCGATGAGGTGGAGGGATCCCCAGAGCGCGAGGGTGGAGGCGAGCAGCGTCGCCGGTACGGCCGCGATTCCCAGCCGGGTGAAGCGGCCCAGCTCGGGGGCGTCCCCGTGGGCGTGCAGGATGCGCCGCCACAGGAGCGTGGCCAGCGACCCGACGTACGTGAGGTTCGGTCCGAGGTTCACCCCGATCAGGGCGGCGAGCAGCGGTCCGGGCCCGGCGGTCGCGACGATCGGCAGCAGGGCGAGGATCGCGGGCAGGTTGTTGATCAGGTTGGCGAGCAGGGCCGCGACCACGGCGACGCCGAGGAGGGCGGGGAGCGTGTCGCCGTCCGGCAGCAGGGCGGCGATGCCGTCGCCGAGGCCGTTGTCGACGACCGCCTTGACGACGACGCCGAGCGCGAGGACGAAGAGGCAGAACAGCGGGTTGGCCGAGCGGACGACGGCGAGCGGCGTGGTCTCCCGCTTGACGAGCGCCCGTACGGCGAGCACCAGGGCTCCCGCCAGCGCCGCCCACAGCGGCTCGATGCCCTCGAACGAGGTCACGACGAACCCGGCCAGGGTCAGCGCCAGCACGACGAGCGTGAAGACGGGGACGGGCATGCGCTCCGCCTCGGGATCCGGCGTGTGCGCCCCGGCGGCCAGGTCGGCCCGGAACGCGCGGCGGAAGACGGCGTACTCGACGGCGATGGCGGCGAGCCAGGGCAGCGCCATCAGCGCGGCGAACCGGGTGAAGGAGAGGCCGCTCGCGGTGAACGCCAGGAGATTGGTGAGGTTGGAGACGGGGAGCAGGAGGGAGGCGGAGTTGGCGAGGTGCGCGCAGGCGTAGACGTACGGGCGGGGCCGCGCGCCGACCCGGGCGGCGGTGGCGAGGACGACCGGGGTCAGCAGGACGACGGTGGCGTCCAGGCTGAGGACGGCGGTGACGATCGAGGCGACGACGAAGACGCCGCCGAGCAGGGGCCGGGTCTGCCCCCGGCAGGCGCGGGCCACGAGATCCCCGGCGGCCCGGAACAGCCCCTCGTCGGCGCAGAGCTGGGCCAGCACGAGGATCGCCGCGAGGAAGCCGACGACGGGGAGCAGTTCCCCGACCTGTTCCCGGGCTTCGGGCCAGGACACCGCCCCCAGTGCCACCACGAGGATCGCGGCGGGCACGGCGACGGTCGCCTCCGGCAGGCCCCGGGGGCGCAGGACGGCGAAGGCGAGGACGCCCAGGAGCAGGGCGAAGGAGACGAGCTCGGCGGTGACGGTGTTCAGGGGGTGCTCTCAGGGTTCTGCGGGGCACAGGGGCGGCGCGGGCGATGACGTACGGATCACGGCCGAAGGGGCGGTACGCCCGCGCCGGCCTACGGAACACGGCCGAAGGGGCGGTGCGCCCGCGGGTACGTGAGTACGTACGGGAGCACCGCCCCTTCGGGGACGATCAGGTGATCAGCCCTCGACGCCGAGCTTCTCCAGGATCAGCTCGCGCACGCGCGCCGCGTCCGCCTGGCCGCGGGTGGCCTTCATGACCGCGCCGACGAGCGCGCCCGCCGCCGCGACCTTGCCGCCGCGGATCTTGTCCGCGATGGCGGCGTTGCCCGCGATGGCCTCGTCCACGGCCGTGGACAGCGCGCCCTCGTCCGAGACGACCTTCAGGCCGCGCTTCTCGACGACGGTGTCCGGGTCGCCCTCGCCCGCGAGGACGCCCTCGATGACCTGGCGGGCCAGCTTGTCGTTGAGGTCGCCCTTGGCGACGAGCGCGGCCACCCGGGCGACCTGCTCCGGGGTGATCGGCAGCTCGTCCAGGCCGCGGCCGGTCTCGTTGGCGTTGCGGGCCAGCTCGCCCATCCACCACTTGCGGGCCTGGTCCGCGGGGGCGCCCGCCTCGATCGTGGCGACGATCAGGTCGACCGCGCCCGCGTTGAGGATGGACTGCATGTCGTGCTCGGAGACGCCCCACTCCTCCTTGAGCCGCGCCCGGCGCAGCCGGGGCAGCTCGGGGAGGCCCTTGCGCAGTTCCTCGACCCAGTCGCGCGAGGGCGCGACGGGGACCAGGTCCGGCTCGGGGAAGTAGCGGTAGTCCTCGGCGTTGTCCTTGATGCGGCCGGCCGTGGTGGAGCCGTCCTCCTCGTGGAAGTGCCGGGTCTCCTGCACGATCGTGCCGCCCGAGGACAGCACGGCGGCGTGGCGCTGGATCTCGAAGCGCGCGGCCCGCTCGACGGAGCGCAGCGAGTTCACGTTCTTCGTCTCGGAGCGGGTGCCGAACGTCTCGGTGCCGTTGGGGCGCAGCGACAGGTTGACGTCGCAGCGCATCTGGCCCATCTCCATGCGCGCGTCGGAGACCCCGAGGGCCTTGATCAGCTCTCGCAGCTCGGCGACGTACGCCTTGGCGACCTCCGGCGCGCGGGCGCCTGCTCCCTCGATCGGCTTGGTGACGATCTCGATGAGCGGGATGCCGGCCCGGTTGTAGTCGAGCAGGGAGTGGGACGCGCCGTGGATCCGGCCGGTGGCGCCGCCGACGTGGGTCGACTTGCCGGTGTCCTCCTCCATGTGGGCGCGCTCGATCTGCACCCGGAAGATCTCGCCGTCCTCCAGCTGGACGTCCAGATAGCCGTTGAAGGCGATCGGCTCGTCGTACTGCGAGGTCTGGAAGTTCTTCGGCATGTCCGGATAGAAGTAGTTCTTCCGGGCGAAGCGGCACCAGTCGGCGATCTCGCAGTTGAGCGCGAGACCGATCTTGATGGCCGACTCCACGCCGATCTCGTTGACGACCGGCAGCGCGCCGGGCAGTCCGAGGCAGACCGGGCAGGTCTGGGAGTTGGCGTCCTGCTTCAGCTCCGTGGAGCAGCCGCAGAACATCTTGGTCTTGGTGCCGAGCTCGACATGGACTTCGAGGCCCATGACGGGGTCGTAGGACGCGAGCGCGTCCTCGTACGACACCAGGTCAGTGACAGTCACGGTGAAACTTTCCCTCTCAGCCCAGCAGGACGTCGTCGTCGCCGAGACGCTTCAGTTCGCGATAGAGGATCGCGAGTCCGGTGACGATGGCGGCGGCGGAGACGGCCGCGTCGACGAGGCGCAGCAGATCGTTGTCGTTGCGGGCGAGCTTCGCCTGCTTGGCGACGCTGATCGCACCGAACGCGGTCGTGCCGATCGCGATGTACGCGCCCGTCTTGGACTTCTGGAAGTTCTTGGCCTTCTTTGCCATGGCACTCACAGCGACGGAGCCTCCTCAAGCAGCGGGTGCCCCCACTTTTCCACGAAAGCGGCCTCGACGGCGGATCCGACCTTGTAGAGCCGGTCGTCCTTCATGGCGGGGGCGATGATCTGCAGTCCGACCGGCAGACCGTCCTCGGGTGCCAGGCCGCAGGGCAGCGACATGGCGGAGTTGCCGGCCAGGTTGGTGGGGATGGTGCACAGGTCCGCGAGGTACATCGCCATCGGGTCGTCGGCGCGCTCGCCGATCGGGAAGGCGGTGGTCGGGGTCGTCGGGGAGACGATCACGTCGACCTGCTCGAAGGCCTTCTCGAAGTCCTGGGTGATGAGGGTGCGGACCTTCTGGGCCGAGCCGTAGTACGCGTCGTAGTAGCCGGAGCTGAGCGCGTACGTGCCCAGGATGATGCGGCGCTTGACCTCGTCGCCGAAGCCCGCCTCACGGGTGAGGGCGGTGACGTCCTCGGCCGACTTCGTGCCGTCGTCGCCGACCCGCAGGCCGTAGCGCATGGCGTCGAAGCGGGCCAGGTTGGAGGAGCACTCGGACGGGGCGATCAGATAGTACGCGGAGAGCGCCAGGTCGAAGGACGGGCAGTCCAGCTCGACGACGTCCGCGCCCAGCGACTTCAGCAGCTCGACCGACTCGTCGAAGCGCTGGAGGACACCGGCCTGGTAGCCCTCGCCGCGGAACTGCTTGACGACGCCGACGCGCATGCCCTGGACGGAGCCGTTGCGGGCGGCCTCGACGACCGGCGGGACCGGGGCGTCGATGGAGGTCGAGTCCAGCGGGTCGTGCCCGGCGATGGCCTCGTGCAGCAGCGCCGCGTCCAGGACCGTACGGGCGCAGGGCCCGCCCTGGTCGAGGGAGGACGAGAAGGCGACCATGCCGTAGCGGGAGACGCCGCCGTAGGTGGGCTTGACGCCGACCGTGCCGGTGACGGCGGCGGGCTGGCGGATCGAGCCGCCGGTGTCCGTGCCGATGGCGAGCGCGGCCTCGTAGGAGGCGAGGGCGGCGGAGGAACCGCCGCCGGAGCCGCCGGGGATGCGGGTGAGGTCCCAGGGGTTGCCGGTGGGGCCGTAGGCACTGTTCTCGGTGGAGGACCCCATGGCGAACTCGTCCATGTTGGTCTTGCCGAGGATGACGACGTCGGCGGCGCGCAGCTTCTGCGTGAGCGTGGCGTCGTACGGCGGCACCCAGCCCTCAAGGATCTTGGAACCGACGGTGGTCGGCATGTCCTTGGTGGTGAAGATGTCCTTCAGCGCGAGCGGGACGCCGGCCAGCGGGCCGAGCTTCTCGCCCGCCTCGCGCTTGGCGTCCACGGCGCGGGCCTGGGCCAGCGCGCCCTCGCGGTCGATGTGCAGGAAGGCGTGGACCTTCTCGTCGACCGCGTCGATCCGGGCCAGGTGGGCCTCGGTGACCTCGACGGCGGTCAGCTCGCCGGAGGCGATCTTCCCGGCGATCTCGGCCGCGGTGAGCTTGATGATGGTGCTGATGTCCGTCATGGCGATTAGTCCTCCCCCAGGATCTGCGGCACCTTGAAACGCTGCTGCTCCTGGGCCGGGGCGCCGGAGAGCGCCTGCGCGGGGGTGAGCGACGGACGGACCTCGTCCGCGCGCATGACGTTGGTCAGCGGCAGCGGGTGGGAGGTCGGCGGTACGTCTTGGTCGGCGACCTCGGAGACGCGGGCGACCGCGCCGATGATGTCGTCGAGCTGACCGGCGAAGTGATCGAGCTCTTCGCCCTTCAGCTCCAGACGCGCCAGCCGGGCGAGGTGGGCGACCTCCTCGCGCGTGATGCCAGGCATGCAGCGATCCTCAGGGGTTGGTGTGTGGTTTTGAGCCCAATCCTATGGGGTCTCCCGGGGGCGGGTGCCCCGGCCCGATCGGGCTACGCCTCTGCCTGGTCCGGTCCCCGGGATCGTCAGGGGGTGTCGGTCTCCGCCGCGCTGTTCACCGCACCGTTCACCGCGCTGTTCACCGCGCCGTTGAGCGACCCGTTCATCGAGCCGGTCGCCGAGGAGGTCGCCGATGCCGCCGCGGCCGCCGCCTGCGCCTTCAGCTCCGCGGGCCGCCGCCAGCCGTGCTCTCCGCGCGCCCGCAGCCAGGCCGTGGTCTCCTGCGGCGGCATCGCGGCGGCCACCAGCCAGCCCTGCACCGCGTCGCACCGCAGATCCCGCAGCCGCTCCCAGGTCGTGTCGTCCTCGACGCCCTCGGCGACGACGACCAGGCCGAGCGAGTGGGCCAGGTCGATGGTGCAGCGGACGATCTCCGCGTCCTCGTGGTCGACGGCCAGCCGGGCCACGAAGGAGCGGTCGATCTTCAGCTCGCTGACCGGGAGCCGGCGCAGGTGGACCAGGGAGGAGTAGCCGGTGCCGAAGTCGTCCAGCGACATCTTCACGCCGTGCGCGGTGAGCCCGGCCAGGGTGTCGGCGGCGCGCTGCGGGTCCTCCAGCAGCACATGCTCGGTGATCTCCAGTTGGAGCGCTCCCGCGGGCACGCCGTGGCGGGCGAGGCGGGCGGCGACGCCCCCCGCGAAGCCGGGGGTGTGCACGTCGCGCGGGGAGACGTTGACCGCCACGGGCACGAACAGGCCCTGCGCCCGCCAGCGGGCGACCTGGGCGAGCGCCGTCTCCAGCACGTACTCCGTGAGGTGCGGCATCAGACCGGAGGACTCGGCGATGGCGATGAACTCGTCCGGGGGAACCCGGCCGCGCTCCGGGTGCACCCAGCGCACCAGCGCCTCCAGGCCCGCGACCTGCCCGTCGAAGCGGACCTTGGGCTGGTAGTGCAGCTCGACCTCGCCCGCGTCCAGCGCCCGGCGCAGATCGCCGAGGAGCCCGAGCCGGTCGGGGGTGTTGCTGTCCCGCTTGGACTCGTAGACCTCCACGCCCGTGCGGTCCCGCTTGGCCTGGTACATCGCGACGTCCGCCCGGCGCAGCAGGCCCTCGGCGTCCAGGGCGTGGTCGGGGTAGACCGCGACCCCGGCGCTGGCCTCCAGGACGAGGGTCAGCCCGTCGAGGTCGAGCGGCGAGGACAGCTCCGCGACCAGATGGCGGGCGACCTGCTGGGCGCTGGTGGTGGAGTCGGTGTGCGGCAGGAGGACGGCGAACTCGTCGCCGCCGAGCCGGGCCGCCTCCGCGCCGCGCGGCAGGGCGAGGCGCAGGCGTTCCGCTATCTGCAGCAGCAGCCGGTCGCCTGCCAGGTGGCCGAGGGTGTCGTTGACCGCGCGGAAGCGGTCCAGGTCGATGAGGACGAGCGCGGAGCGGGTGCCGATGGACTCCGCGTCCTCCAGCGCCGACCAGGTCCGCTCCAGCAGCCACTGGCGGTTGGGCAGCCCGGTCAGCGGGTCGCGCAGCTGCTCCTCGGCGCGGGCCCGGGCGATCCAGAGCGTGGAGTCCAGGGCGATCAGCGGCACCGCGAAGAGCGGCAGCAGGATGGGCATGGACATCGCGACGGCGCAGATCAGCGGGGCGAGCCCGAGGAGCGCGACGGCGACGAGCCCCTGCCGCAGCATCGCGGTCCGGGCGATGGTGGGCAGCCCGCCGTTGTGCGGGGCCTGCGCGTACCACAGCAGGACCCGGGTGACGAGCAGGTACGTCGATGCGGTCAGGAGCAGTTCCGGGACGGCCGCGATGCCCCAGTCGAGTGGCTGCCAGGGTTCCTCGACGGTGGGCACCTCGCCGAAGGCGGCCAGCACGAGCGCCGCCGCTCCGATGCCCAGCATGTCGACGCCGCCGTGCAGCAGCCCCTGCCACCAGCGGTGACGGCGGGCGGTCCCGACGAGCACGACGACGGCGAGGCTGACCAGGACGGCGGGCAGCCAGCCGTACAGCAGGAGCACGGCGAGGGTGAGGGCGGCGCCGGAGCCGGTGCCACCCCACCACCGGTCGCGGCCGAGCGCCACCAGATGGCCGACGATGATCCCGGTGAGCACGGCCAGCGACCAGCCCACGGCCCCGTCCGGGAAGAGCGCGTTGCCCTGCTGGACGGTCCGGTAGGACCCGACCGCCAGCAGTAACGCGGCGATCCCCACGACGGCGGCGCCCACCGGCGGCGTGAGGCCGACGAAACCCTGCAGCCGTGACACCGGGGCGGTGCTCTCGGTCGGTTTCATTCCGTCCCTCTCACAGCCGGCGGTGCCGATGACCCTCGGTGGCGCCCGCTTCCGCCCCCCCACGGCCCGGTCGAGGGGCCGTGCACGGCGGGCGCACCTCTCAACAGTAGGCCGCGAAAGGCTTCGAGGGGCAGCGCTCTACAGCTCTTGCCCGAATGCGAACCGACGACCCGTCACCATCTGCTATTGGCCCGAACGGGTGGTGCGGCAGGGCCATTCGGGGAGCGGCCGACCCTTCTTCACCCCTCTGCCCCGTTTCTTCCCCCGGACGAAGCGCGCCACGCCGGGGCAGCGTCTCGAAGGCGTCTCGATCCGGGGAACGGGGGGCGAACGGCGCCCCGGAGGGCGGTCACTCCCCGTCTACGACGCGCTGTCCTCCGCGGCGGCCTCGGGCTCGGCTTCCGGGACGGACAGGGCGGCTTCCCGGGCGCGTTCGGGTCCGTCTTCGAGCAGGATCGCGAATCCGTCCTCGTCGAGCACGGGCACCTTCAGCTGCATCGCCTTGTCGTACTTCGAGCCGGGGTTGTCGCCGACGACCACGAACGCGGTCTTCTTGGACACCGATCCGGTGACCTTGGCGCCGAGCGCCTGGAGTGCTTCCTTGGCGCCGTCGCGGGTGTGGGCGGCGAGGGTGCCGGTGACGACGACGGTGAGTCCTTCGAGGGGGCGGGGGCCCTCGTCCTCGTCGGAGCCCTCGTCCGCCATCCGCACCCCGGCCTCGCGCCACTTGCGCAGGATCTCGCGGTGCCAGTCCTCGGCGAACCACTGCTTGACCGAGGCGGCGATGGTCGGCCCGACGCCGTCCGCGGCGGCCAGCTCCTCCTCGGTCGCCTCGTCGATGCGGTCGACGGAACGGAACTGGCGGGCCAGCTCCTGGGCGGCGACCGGGCCCACGTGCCGGATGGAGAGCCCGGTGAGGATCCGGGCGAGGGGCGCCTCCTTGGCGGCGGCGATGCCCTCGAGCATGGCCACGGCGTTCTTCTTCGGCTCGCCCTGCTGGTTGGCGAAGACCGTCGCGATCTTCTCCTCGCCGGTCTTGGGGTCGCGCTTGGGCAGCCCGCTGTCCTGGTCCAGGACGTACGCCCGGATCGGCAGCAGCTGCTCGATGGTGAGCGAGAACAGATCGCTCTCGTCCCTGAGGACGGGCTCGGCGGGCTCCAGCGGGCGGGTCAGGGCGGCGGCGGCCACATAGCCGAAGTGGTCGATGTCCAGGCACTTGCGCCCGGCGAGGTAGAAGACTCTTTCGCGCAACTGGGCGGGGCAGGTGCGGGCGTTGGGGCAGCGGAGGTCGATGTCGCCCTCCTTCATCGGGCGCAGCTCCGTCGCGCACTCGGGGCAGTGGGTCGGCATCTCGAAGGCCTTCTCGGTGCCGTCGCGCAGATCGACGACGGGGCCGAGGATCTCCGGGATGACGTCGCCCGCCTTGCGCAGGACCACGGTGTCCCCGATGAGGACGCCCTTGGCCTTGACCACGTTCTGGTTGTGGAGGGTGGCGAACTCGACCTCGGAACCGGCCACTTCGACCGGCTCGACCTGGGCGTACGGGGTGACGCGGCCGGTGCGGCCGACGCCGACGCGGATGTTGACCAGCTTGGTGTTGACCTCTTCGGGGGCGTACTTCCAGGCGATGGCCCAGCGGGGGGCGCGCGAGGTGGAGCCCAGGCGGCCCTGGAGCGGGATCTCGTCGAGCTTGACGACGACGCCGTCGATCTCGTGCTCCACGGAGTGCCGGTGCTCGCCGAAGTACGCGATGAACTCCCGTACGCCGGCGAGGGAGTCGACGACCTTGTTGTGCTGGGCGGTGGGCAGGCCCCAGCCCTTGAGGAGGTCGTAGGCCCCGGAGAGCCGGTCGATGCTCAGGCCCTCGTGGGCGCCGATGCCGTGCACCACCATGTGCAGGGGGCGGGTGGCGGTGACCTTGGGGTCCTTCTGGCGCAGCGATCCGGCGGCCGCGTTGCGCGGGTTGGCGAAGGGCTTGTCGTCGGCGGCGACCAGCCGGGCGTTCAGCTCCTCGAAGCCCTCCATGGGGAAGAAGACCTCGCCGCGGATCTCGACGAGCGCCGGGATGTCCTCGCCCTTCAGGCGGTGCGGGATCTCGGCGATCGTGCGGACGTTGGGGGTGATGTCCTCGCCGGTGCGGCCGTCGCCGCGGGTGGCCGCCCGGGTGAGGCGGCCGTGCTCGTAGGTGAGGTTGACGGCGAGGCCGTCGACCTTCAGCTCGCACAGGAAGTGGTGGTCGGGGGTGCCGGTCTCCTTGGCGACGCGGTCGGCCCAGGCGGCCAGCTCCTCGTCGTCGAAGGCGTTGTCCAGGGAGAGCATCCGCTCGCGGTGCTCCACGGAGGTGAACTCCGTGATGTACGGCCCGGCGACCTTCTGGGTCGGGGAGTCCGGGGTGCGCAGGGCCGGGTGCTCCTCCTCCAGGGCCTCCAGGGAGCGCAGCAGCCGGTCGAACTCGGCGTCGCTGACGACCGGCTGGTCCTTCACGTAATACCGGAAGCGGTGCTCCTCGATCTGCTCGGCCAGCAGCGCGTGTTCCTCCCGCGCGTCCGCCGGGACCGAACTCTCCTGCTCCACCCGCTGTTCGCCCGCCATCGTCCCGTCCTCCTGTGTACCCGTCGTCCCCGTCACTCAGGGTTGTCCGCGAGCGACCTCGCCGCCCGGGCGCTGTGGGCGAGCGCGGTACGGGCGTACGCGGGCGACGCGCCCGCGAGGCCGCACGACGGGGTGATCGTGACGGACTCGGCGAGCGTCCCCGGATGCAACCCCAGCCTGCTCCACAGCGTCCTGACTCCCATGACGCTACCGCCCGGGTCCGACAATGCCCCCGTTGCCGCGTCCGTGGAGGGCACCACGCCCAGGAACAGCTGGGTGCCGCCTTCGACCGCTTCCCCGATCGCCTCCTCCTCACGCTCCGTGAGCAACGAGAAGTCGAGCGAGATGCCGTCGGCCCCGGCCCGGCGCAGCAGCGCGAAAGGCACCTCGGGGGCGCAGGAGTGGACGAGCGTCGTCCCGTCCTCGCCGACCGCCGCGAGGACGTCGCGCAGGGTCGCCTCGACGACCTGGCGGTCGACGGCGCGGTAGGTGCGGTAGCCGCTGGCGGAGCGGATCCGGCCCAGCAGGACGGCGGTCAGGGAGGGTTCGTCGAGCTGGAGGACGACCTCGGCCCCGGGCATCCGGCGGCGGACCTCCGCGAGGTGGGCGCGGAGCCCTTCGGCCAGGGATCCGGCGAGGTCCCGGCAGGCCCCGGGGTCGGCCAGCATGGCTTCGCCGCCGCGCAGTTCGAGGGCGGCGGCGAGCGTCCAGGGGCCGACGGCCTGGACCTTGAGCAGGCCCTCGTACCCCTGGGTGAACTCCTCCAGGGCGTCCAGGTCCTCCCCCAGCCAGGAGCGGGCCCGGCGGGTGTCGCGGCCGGGCCGGTCGCTGATCCGCCAGCCGCTCGGCTCGACGTGCCCGTACATCTCGACGAGCAGGCCGACGCTCCGGCCGATCATGTCGGCGCCGGGCCCGCGCGCGGGCAGTTCGGCCAGGTACGGCATGCCCTGGCCGTCGGCGAAGGAGCCGGTGACGGTCTTCGCCGCCTCCCTCGCGTCTCCCCCGGGCATCGACCCGATGCCGGTCGCCGGACACCCGCTGAACTTGCTCTTCTCGCTCACCCGGGAAGCCTACGGTCCGGGGCTCGCCCGGCGCGCACGCGGGGCGTCAGCGGCCGGGGCGGACCGTGAGGTCGTTGACTTCGGCGTCGCGCGGCAGGTCGATGGCCATGAGGATCGTGGTGGCCACCGACTCGGGGTCGATCCAGCGCTCCGCGTCGTACTCCTTGCCCTCCTGCTGGTGCACCTTGGCCTGCATGGGGCTGGCGGTGCGGCCCGGGTAGACGGAGGTGACGCGGACCCCGTTGCCGTGTTCCTCGTGGCGCAGCGAGTCGGCGAGCGCCTTGAGGCCGTGCTTGCTCGCGGCGTACGCGCTCCACCCGGCGTGGGCGTTGAGCCCGGCCCCGGAGTTCACGAACAGGACGTGGCCCTGGGCGACGCGGAGCTGCGGAAGCAGGAGGCGGGTGATCTCGGCGGGGGCGACCAGGTTGGCGTTGAGCTGGAAGTGCCAGGCCTTGGGGGTGAGCTCCCCGACCTCACCGAGCTCGACGACGCCCGCGATGTGCAGCAGCGTGTCGACCCGCTCGGGCATGGACTGCTGGCCGAACGCCCAGGAGAGCCGGTCGGGATTGCCGAGGTCGCCGACGAGGGTGCGCGCGCCCGGGTAGCGGTCGGCGAACTCCTTGGCGCGGCCGGCGTCGCGGGCGAGCAGGACGAGGTCGTCGCCGCGCTCCTGGAGCCGGCGGGCGACAGCCGCGCCGATGCCGGAACCGGCGCCGGTGATGAGATGGGTAGCCATGGGGCGATCCTAGATCCGGGGCTCTTTCCGAGGTCCGGCGGTCTCCTCCGGGTGGCCGAGGCCGGTACCGGATCCGGGCCGCTCGCGGGTGGGCGAGCGGCGGTCCCGGATCCGGGCCGCTCACTGAAGTCCCGCGGTCTCCTCCAGGTAGGCCAGCGCGCCGACGCCGTCCTTGGCGAAGAAGACGAGGTCGGTCAGGGGCAGGGGCAGGAAGCCCTCGTCCTCCATGCGCTGGAACTGCTGGCGCAGCCCGTCGTAGAAGCCCGCCGTGTTGAGCAGGACGACCGGCTTGGTGTGCTTGCCGTGCTTCTTCAGCTCCAGGATCTCGGTGGCCTCGTCCAGCGTCCCCGTCCCGCCGACCATGATGACGACGGCGTCGGCCTTCTCCAGGAGCAGCGCCTTGCGCTCGGCGAGATCGCGGGCGATGACCATCTCGTCGGCGTTGGCGCGCGCCTTCGCGGCGAGGAAGTCGACCGATACGCCCACGAGCCGCCCGCCCGCCGCCTGCACGCCGTCCGCGACGACCTTCATCAGCCCGCTCTCCGATCCGCCCCAGACCAGCGTGTGCCCGCCCCGGCCGAGCAGCTCGGCGAACTCGCGGGCGGGCACGGTGTAGCGGTCGTCGAGGTCGGCGGCGGAGAGGAAGACGCAGATGTTCATGGGGCAACGGTACGACCCGCCTCGGACACTCCCCGCCGGGGGAAGTTCCGGGGGAGGTTCGGCGTACGGGGAAGAAGACGGCCCCGTACGCCGCTGAAACAGGCATGACTGCCACCCGAGGACACCGCATCACCGTCGAGCAGGGCACCGAGCACGTCCGGGCCGTGCACGACGGCCAGGTGCTGGCCGAGAGCCGCCGCCCGCTCGTGCTCCGTGAGACCGGCTGTCCGGTCCGTTACTACCTGCCGCCCGAGGACGTCCGCGCCGACCTGCTCGCCCCGTCGGACACCTCCACCCACTGCCCGTTCAAGGGGGACGCCTCCTACTGGTCGCTGCCCGGGGCCGCCGATCTCGTCTGGGCCTACCCGGACCCGAAGCCCGAAGTCGCCGCGATCAAGGACCACTTCTGCTTCTACGCCACGGAGACGGTGGCGGACTGATCCTCGATCCGCTCGTCCGGGAACTTTTTTTCCGGGCGAGCGATGAGTTTCCCGGCCCGTCCCGGTCTCCTCTCCCATGGACAGGATTCTCTCCGCCGACGGCACGCCGATCGCCTACCGCCGCCAGGGCGCAGGGCCTCCGCTGGTGCTGGTCGGCGGGGCGCTGGGCGTGGCGGCGACCGACGCGGCGCTGGCCGCTCTGCTCGCACCGCGTTTCACGGTGATCACCTACGACCGGCGGGGCCGGGGCGCCAGCGGTGACACCGGGCGCTGGGCCGTGGCGCGGGAGGTCGAGGACCTGGCCGCCGTCGTCGGTGCGGCCGGGGCGGGCGCTTCCGTGTTCGGGATGTCGTCCGGCGGGGCGCTGGCCCTGGAGGCGGCCGCCGCCGGGCTCCCGGTGGAGCTGCTCGCCGTGTACGAGCCGCCCTACACGCCGGGGACGTCCGGGCTGCGGTCCAAGGCCCGCTGCACGGACCGGCTGCGGGAGCTGCTGGCGGCCGGGGACCGGGGCGGGGCGGTGGAGTTGTTCCTGTCCATGACGGGCGTCGCCGGGGAGACGGCCGCCCGGATGCGGCGGGCCCCGGCGTGGGCCGACCTGGAGGCGGTGGCGCACACGCTGGCGTACGACGACGCGCTGCTGGGCGACGGGGCGATCCCCGCCGAGCGGTTCTCGGCCGTCGCCGCCCGGACCCTGGTGATCTGCGGCGGCTTCAGCAGCGCCCCGGCACGGGCGGCGACCCGGACCCTGGCCGAGGCCCTGCCGCGCGGCCGGCACCGCACGCTGACGGGCCAGGTGCGCGAGGTGGCGCCGCAGGTGCTCGCGCCGGTGCTGACGGACTTCTTCGCGCGGGACGTGTACGCGTACGGGCGGGCGTCCTAGCGGTCCGTACGTGTACGCGTACCGAAGGGCGTTCTGGCGTCCGTGCATGTACGCGTACCGACGAAGGTCGTCTGGCGGTCCGTACGTGTACGCGTACCGGCAGGCGTCGTGAGGCGGGTCTCGCGCACGGTCCGGGCGGTGGCCGAGGGCCCGGCGCCCGCCCCGGACACCTTGACCCGGCAACCCGTCAGCTCTTCGTACGGTCGAACGGCGACACGGCGATCAGGCGGGCGAAGCTCTCGGGGCGGCCCCGTTCTCCGATCATTTCGCCGTCCGCCTCGACCCAGGCGTGCGCGGCGAAGGGCGGTGCAGCCCGGACGCCGACACACCAGGTGGGCCAGACGCCCTGAAGGCGGCAGAGCAGGGTGATGGAGACCGAGCGCGGCAGGCAGGAGCGCAGACCGTTGAGGCTGAGGCTGGCGGCGAGGACGGAGCCGCGGGCGGCATGGACCTGCGCGCTGCTCGCGGGCGCGGCACCCCGGCTGAGCCGGGTGAGCACGCGGGTCAGCAGGTGGGGTTTGAGCAGGGCCAGCGGCCGGGCCGCGCAGATGGCCAGCCGGGTGAGCAGCCGCAGCCGCAGGGGCCGTCCGGTGCGGTCGCGGTCCAGGGCGACGTCGATGCTCACTCCTGGACCACCCCGGCGGAACGCATGGCCTCGATCAGGGCCCGGACGTCGTCGGCCGCGCGCGCCTCGTCCACGTCGAACTGCTCGGTGACGCTGCGGACGGCGTCAGCGGCGTCGCCGCCGTCCAGCAGGGCCTGGGCGGCGGTGGCGGCGCTGGGGTTCATCTGCCAGTACTGGCCGGTCTTGGTGTCCAGCAGGACCGCACCGTATTCGGTCCGGGTGACGGTGAGATACGTGCGGTTGCGCAGCTTCATCGCATTCCTTTCTTCCGGCCGGGCACGTCAGGCGACTGCGCGCAGCCATGCTTCGCAGATGATGGTGGAGTCCACGGCGCCGTCCTTGAAGGCGGGCGTGCCGGGTGTCCCGGTCAGCCGGGAAAGGGATTCGGCGTCGACGAGTCCGGCCTTGGCCAGGGTGCTGTCCTCCCACAGCGACCGGATCTCGTCGCGGTGCCGGTAGAGGCCGGCGACCGCGTCGACGGTGCCTTCGAACTTGGTGACCCGGACCCGGCACTCCTCGGGGAGGACGCCGCGTACCGCCTCCTTGAGGACGGGTTTGAACTGCCAGGGGTCGGCCCGGTCCTCGGGGCGCACGGACAGGGCGGCGTCGACGACCGCGTCGTCGAAGTACGGCATCGTGACGGGGACGCCGGCCCGGCGCCCGGCCTCGGCGATCGCCGCGCACTCCTGGGTGCCGGTGTAGAGGGCGGACAGCTCCCGGTGGCGGCCCAGGGTCGGCGCGTACGGTTCGGCCCGCTCAGCGGCCTCGCGCAGCCCGGCGGTGACCAGTTCGCGGCACTCGGCGGTGAGCCAGGGCTGGACCACCGGCGGGATGACCCAGGCGAGCTGCGGGGTGCAGAAGCCGAGGTCGCCGGGGGTGTTCACGTCTGTGCCGGCTACCGCCCGGCGGTAGGAGCGCCGGTCCGCGAGCTGGCGCAGCACGGGGCGCCAGCGCCATCCGTAGAGTGTGCGGTAGCCGCGGATCCGCTGCCAGGCGAGCAGCGGGCGGCGGGCGATCAGGTCGTGGCAGTAGGCGCCGGTCTGGAAGAAGAGGTGGTCGCCGCCGTGTCCGGTCATGTGCAGCCGGGAGCCGCGCCGCGCCATCAGGGAGATCACCGCGGTGGCCCGGTCCCGGCTCATGGCGACGCCTGCGGGAATGTCGGTGCGGCAGCCGTCGTCGAGGATGCCCCGGTAGAACAGCGGTGTCTGCTCCGCCGTCAGCTCCACGTGCTCGACGTGCGGCCAGTGCGCGGCGGCAAGACGGGCGTAGTGGGCGTCGTCGCTGATCGTCTCGTCGCCGGGGATGCCGCCGACGATCAGTTCGCCCGCGCCGAGCTGTCCGGCGGCGAAGGAGCAGAGCGTCGTGGAGTCCAGTCCGCCGGACAGGTCCGCGCTCAGGAGGCCGTCCCGCTCGGTCCGTACGGCGACGGCGGCGGCCAGCGCCTCGCGTACGGCCGCCGCGCCGTCGGCCGCCGGGCGCACCGGCGCGGGCGGGGTGTGCCAACGGACGTGCCGGGGAGCGGCGCGCCCGGCGGGAACGATCAGGCCGGCGCCGGGCGGCACGTCGGTGACAGCGCGCCACATGGAGCGTGGCGGGAGCTGGGCGGCCAGGGGTTCGGGAAGCCGCATCGCCAGGGCGGTGAGGTCGATCTCGGCGCCGACGAGGTCGGCCAGCGCGACAGCACGGTCGCCGGCGACGGGGCAGCCGTCGACGACGGTGTGGTGCACGCGCCGCATGCCGTAGGCCGTGCCCTGTACGTAGAGGACGCCACTGACGCTGCCGACCACGTGGAAGCTGCCGGGGAACGCCGCGGACAGGTCCTTGAGCCCTTCGGTGCCGCCTCGCAGCTTCCCGGTCCGGCGGGCGAGTTCGTCCGTCCGTTTCGGCAGCATGCCGATCAGCGCGACGGCGTCCGTGCCGGTCCGGGCGACGGCGATGTCCTCGTCCGCCCATCGGCCGATGATCCAGGGGCGGCCCGACGGGTGGTACAACACCCTCAGGCCCAGAGCCTCCGGCTGGAGGCGACGCGCCACGGCGCCCGCGTCCTCGCGGTCAGGAAGCGCAAAGAAGTGCGGTACGCCGCGGCTCGTCATCAGGGGTTCCCTCGGGTATCCGTCAGAACCAGCCGCGGCCGGTGCCGTCGTTGCCGATGACGGCCACGAAGCCGGTGACGTCGTGGAAGAAACCGGCGGAAACGAACTCCGGCGTCTCGTAAGCCTTCTTCACCATGGTTCAGTCCTCTCTCTCAGGGCGGCCGGGCGACCGCCGGGCACCATGCTCGCGGCCCCGCCGGGACGGCCGGGAGGGCGTTGGCCCCTTGGTGCCAGAGGGGGAAAGCGCTTGGCAGCAAACGGCACACCTCGCATGATCGGCCGGGGCGGGACTGCCCTGTCGCGCGCCGCCGTGTCCGGTTCGGGGAACGCCTGAGGGCGGCACCCCTGTGAAAGGGGTACCGCCCTCGGCGCGCGCTGGGCAGCGAAAGGCGCCGCCCCCGGCTCAGCCGCCCGCCGCCACCCGCTCGCGGCGCACGGTCGTCGCGATGGTGGCCGAGCCGACCACGCGCGTGCCGTCGTAGAGGACGACCGCCTGGCCGGGGGCCACGCCCCGGACCGGCTCGGTGAAGGTGACGTTCAGCTCGGAGCCGTCCACCAGCTCGGCGGTGACCTCGGTCTCGCCGCCGTGGGCGCGGAGCTGGGCGGTGTACGTACCCGGGCCGGCCGGGGGCGTACCGCACCAGCGGGGCTTGATGGCGGTCAGCGAGGTCACGTCGAGGGCCTCGACGGGGCCGACGGTGACGGTGTTGTTCACCGGGGAGATGTCCAGCACGTAGCGCGGCTTGCCGTCGGGGGCCGGGTGGCCGATCTTCAGGCCCTTGCGCTGGCCGATGGTGAAGCCGAACGCGCCCTCGTGGGTGCCCAGCTTCGTACCCGACTCGTCGAGGATGTCGCCCTCGGCCGGGCCGCCGAGGCGGTTCGCCAGGAAGCCCTGGGTGTCGCCGTCGGCGATGAAGCAGATGTCGTGGCTGTCGGGCTTCTTGGCGACGGCCAGGCCACGGCGCTCGGCCTCGGCGCGGATCTCGTCCTTGGTGGTGAGGGTGTCGCCGAGCGGGAACATGGCGTGGGCGAGCTGCTTCTCGTCCAGGACGCCGAGCACATAGCTCTGGTCCTTGGCCATGTCGGACGCGCGGTGCAGCTCGCGGCTGCCGTCCTCGGTGAGCACGACCGTGGCGTAGTGGCCGGTGCAGACGGCGTCGAAGCCGAGGGCGAGGGCCTTGTCGAGCAGCGCGGCGAACTTGATCTTCTCGTTGCAGCGCAGGCAGGGGTTGGGGGTGCGCCCGGCCTCGTACTCCGCGACGAAGTCCTCCACCACGTCCTCGCGGAAGCGTTCCGCCAGGTCCCAGACGTAGAACGGGATACCGATGACGTCGGCCGCGCGGCGGGCGTCCCGGGAGTCCTCGATGGTGCAACAGCCGCGCGCCCCGGTCCGGAAGGACTGGGGGTTCGCGGACAGGGCGAGGTGGACACCGGTCACGTCGTGGCCCGCCTCGGCGGCGCGGGCGGCGGCGACGGCGGAGTCCACTCCGCCCGACATCGCGGCGAGGACACGCAGGGGGCGCTGGGAAGTCTGAGTCATAGCTCCTCCAGGGTACGGGTCGCCGGGAACCGAACGCTCGCGGATAAGCGTTGACGATCACATGGGGAACAACGGGAGCGGCGGGGCGTCGCGCAAGCCATCGGGTTCGTCGTCGCGGAAGAAGCCCGCCGACGGCGTCAGCCGGCGCGCACTGCTGATCGGCGGCGGCGTCGTGGCGGCCGCCGGCACCGCCGCCGTGCTCGCGCGCGACCAGGTCAAGCGGCTGTGGTGGCAGGTCCCCGGCGTCGAGAAGCCACGGAAGCCGGGCGAGCTGGACTACGCGGGGGCGACCTGGGTCGCGGCCTCGGAGGCGAACTGGCGGCGTGCGGACCGGCCCGACGACTTCCCCGTCGACCGGGTGATCATCCATGTCACCCAGGGCAGCTTCGACAGCGCGGTGAAGGTGTTCCAGGACCCCGCCCACCAGGCCGCGACGCACTACATCGTGGGGCAGGACGGGCGGGTGGTGCAGATGATCCGCGAGCTGGACGTGGCGTACCAGGCGGGCAACCGCTCCTACAACGAGCGCGCGGTCGGCATCGAGCACGAGGGCTTCGTGGACCGGCCGAAGGACCTCACGAAGGCGATGTACGCGTCGTCGGCGCGGCTCACGGCGTCCATCTGCGCGCGGCACGGCATACCCATCGACCGGGAGCACATCATCGGGCATGTGGAGGTGCCGGGCACCGACCACACCGACCCGGGTCCGCACTGGGACTGGGACCGGTACCTGGAGCTGGTGCGGCGGGCCGCGACGGCGCCGCCCTCCCCTACCCCCACGTCCTCGGCTTCCGCTTCCGCGAAGGCCTCGGGGTGACGGCTCTCAGCTGAGCCCGGCCGTCCTCGCCCGTTCCACCGCGGGGCCGATCGCCTCGGCGAGCGCCTTCACGTCGTCCTCGGTCGAGGTGTGGCCGAGCGAGAAGCGCAGGGTGCCCCGGGCCAGGTCCGGATCGGTCCCCGTCGCCAGGAGTACGTGGCTGGGCTGGGCGATCCCGGCGGTGCAGGCGGAGCCGGTGGAGCACTCGATGCCCTGGGCGTCCAGCAGCAGGAGAAGGGAGTCGCCCTCGCAGCCGGGGAAGCTGAAGTGGGCGTTGGCGGGGAGGCGTCCGGCCGGGTCCGGGTCGCCGCCGAGCACGGCGTCCGGCACGGCCAGGCGCACGGCGGTCACCAGCTCGTCGCGCAGGGCGCCCACGCGCCGGGCGAACTCCTCGCGCCGCTCGGCCGCCAGCCGTCCGGCGACCGCGAAGGAGGCGACGGCGGGCACGTCCAGGGTGCCGGAGCGTACGTGCCGCTCCTGGCCGCCGCCGTGCAGGACGGGCACGGGGGTGTGGTCGCGGCCCAGCAGCAGCGCGCCGATGCCGAACGGGCCGCCGATCTTGTGCCCGCTGACCGTCATCGCGGCCAGTCCGGAGCGAGCGAAGTCGACCTCCAGCTGACCGTAGGCCTGGACCGCGTCGGCATGCATGGGGATCCCGAACTCGGCGGCCACCGCTGCCAGTTCACGTACCGGCATGATCGTGCCGATCTCGTTGTTGGCCCACATCACGGTGATCATCGCGACGTCGTCGGGGTTCCGGAGGATCGCCTCGCGGAGGTCGTCCGGGTGGACCCGGCCGTGGCGGTCGACAGGGAGGTAGTCGACGTTCGCGCCCTCGTGCTCGGCGAGCCAGTCGACGGCGTCCAGGACGGCGTGGTGTTCGACGGGGCCGGCGAGGACCCTGGTGCGGCGGGGGTCGGCGTCGCGGCGGGACCAGTAGAGGCCCTTGACGGCGAGGTTGTCGGCCTCCGTGCCGCCGGAGGTGAACACCACCTCGCTGGGGCGGGCGCCGAGGGAGTCGGCGAGGGCTTCTCTGGACTCCTCGACGGTGCGGCGGGCCCGGCGTCCGGCGGCGTGCAGCGAGGAGGCGTTGCCGGTGACGGAGAGCTGGGCGGTCATCGCCCCGATCGCTTCGGGGAGCATCGGGGTGGTCGCGGCGTGGTCGAGGTAAGCCATGGTGGGGCCGATTCTACGAGCCCGGGGTGGGGCGCATGCCGGGCGCGTCATGGCCCGGTCCCCGCGCACACCCGCGTGGGGTGCGGCGGACCGGCTCGGAGGCCGGTCGGGGCCCCGGTCCGGAGCCCGATCCGGAACGGGGAGAGCGGCTCGCGGGGCCGCGTCGGGGCGTACGTCAGCCGCCGATGCTCCAGCTCACCGTGCCGTTGACGGTGACCAGGGCGGCGAACACGGCGAGGTCGGCGACGCCCAGGGCGAGGCCGAGGTGGGCGCGTCCCCGGCGGCGGGTGCGGCGGGCCAGGGCCAGCAGGGCCATCACGATGGCGGTGGGCCCGAGCAGGATGTTGAAGACCAGCAGCCCGACGAGGCCGAGGACGAACGAGGCGACGGCGAGACCGTCCGCCTCGCGGCCCACGGCACGGGAGACCTCGGCGTCCGTACCGGCGGGGACCTTGTCCGTGCCGGCGGTGCCCGTGTCCGTACGAGCGGCGCCCGCGTCTGTGCCGGCGGTGCCCGTGTCCGTACGAGCGTCCGTGGTGGCCTTCTCCGCGGCGGGAGCGGGAGCGGGGGCGGCGGCTGCGGGACCGGCCGCCTCGGCGCCCGTACCGGCGTCGGCGGGGGTGTCGGTCGTACGGCGGGCGAAGTCGGTGAGGGTCATGGTGCGAGCTCCTTCGGATCGGTCCGGGAGACGGCAGGCTCGGCGGGTGCGGGTGCGGGTGAGGCGAGTCGCTACGTACGGCGGGTCAGCGGGTGCGGCGCGACGTGCGCTCGCGTACGGCGAAGATCAGCAGCCAGCAGCCGATCACGGTCGCGGCCACCAGGCTCAGCGGCAGCGGGAGGTGGGCGACCGCCCCGAGGACGATTCCCAGCAGGAGCAGCGCGGCGACGAGGACGAGCACGACGGAACCTCTCTGTGCGACGACGAAGGCCGTTCGGAGTACGAGTGTTCACTGACTTGGAAGTCTAAACCCCGCAGCCCTTCCTCGACTCGGAGAACGGTTGTTTACTGAATGGCATGAGTCACACCGCCACCGGAATCCGCCAGACCCAGAAGCTCCGAACACGCCAGGCCCTCCTGGACGCGGCGCTCGTCCTGCTGGAGCACCAGAGTCTGAGCAGCCTGGGACTGCGGGAGGTCACCCGGGCCGCCGGGGTCACCCCGACGGCCTTCTACCGGCACTTCGAGGACACCGCCGCGCTCGGCGTCGCCCTGGTCGAGGAGACCCTGGGCAGCCTGCACGGGCTGATCGGCGCGGTGCTCGCGGAGACGGGCGACAGCGAGGAGCGACTGGACCGCAGCGTGGAGGTGATAGCACGTCATGTCGGCGCGCAGCCCGCCCACTTCCGGTTCATCGCCCGGGAGCAGCACGGCGGGGTGGGCCCGGTGCGCGAAGCGATCGCGGCCCAACTGCGGCGGTTCGCCGAGGAGGTGGCGTGCGCGCTCGGCCAGGAGCCGGGCTCCGCCGACTGGAGCGAGGAGGATCTGCTGATGCTCGGCGGGCTGTACGTGGACCACATGGTGATCACCACGTCGACCCTGCTGGAGGCCGGGCCGGAGGGTGAGGCGGAGGTCGTCCGGGTGGCGAGGCGGCGCCTGCGGCTGGTCACCATCGGCCGGGCGCACTGGCTGGACGAGGGGTGAGCGGACGCCGCCGCCGTCCCGGAGGGCCGGGTCAGCCGCCGTCCGCGTACAGCTCGACGACCTCGGCGGCCACCTCCGCCAGCAGGGTGCGGGCCTCGGGCGGGTCGAGGACCTCCACCGTCGGCCCGAACGCGAGGAGCGACCGCGCCCAGCCGGCCTCCGACACGGCCAGCTCCGCCCCCCCCCACCCCCCCGCCCCCCCCCCCGGCCGGGGCGCGTCCGGCTGCGGCTCCCCGGTCAGCACGCCCGCGTTCAGCCGCCGGAACAGCTCCAGGCGGGGGCGGTGCACCCGGACCCGCAGACGTACCGCCGAGGGGCGCTGCTCCACCCCGGCGCGCAGCGTCTCCCACACCTGCGCCAACTCCGCCCCGGCGCGCCGCCGTACGGGGTCGCCGGTGGCCTCCGCCGTGCGGATCCGGTCGGCGCGGAAGAGGCGGGGGTCGCCGTCGAGGTCCGCGACCAGGTACCAGACACCGGCCTTCACGACGAGGCCGTACGGGTCGACGGTGTAGTCGCGCGGGGCGTCCGCGCCGCTGTGCCGGTAGCGCAGGCGCAGCCGCACGTCCGCGAGGACGGCCTCGTGGAGTTCGGCGACGTCGACGGCCGCCCGGGGGCCGATCGTCCAGCGGGCCGGGTCGACGAGGATGCGGCGGCTGGTCTCCTCGGCGGCCGGGCGGTGCGGGGCGGGCAGGGCGGCCATGACCTTGCGCAGGGCGGAGCCGAGCGCGGCGTCCAGGCCCAGCGCGGCGTGCGCGTCGTCGGCGGTGAACACGAACAGGGCGCGCGCCTCGTCGGCGGTGAGGCCGGTGACGTCGGTGCGGAAACCGGGGAGCAGGGCGATGCCGCCGTACCGGCCGCGTTCGGCGTAGACGGGCACGCCGGCGGCGGAGAGCGCCTCGACGTCCCGGTAGATGGTGCGTACGGAGACGTGGAGGCGCTCGGCCAGCTCGGTGGCGGGGACCGTGCCCCGGGTCTGGAGCAGCAGGAGGACGGAGAGCAGCCGGTCGGATTTCACCGGTCCATGATGACCGCAGGCCCCGGACGCAGGCCCCGGACGCAGGCCCGGGGCGGGGGCCCCGGGCGCTGTCGCGGCTACTTGCCGCGCGGGGCCTTGGCGAGCTGGCGGGACTGGGCGACCAGGCGGTCGGCGCTGTCCCAGACCTCGGCGTCCTCCTCCAGGAAGCCGCCCGCGAGGTTGCGGGTGGTGATGGCGACGCGCAGCGGGCCCGGGGCGGGGCGGCAGCGGATGTGGGTGGTCAGCTCGACGGTGGGGGTCCAGCCGGTCAGGCCCAGCTCGAACGAGGTCGGCGGCAGGGCGTCCACGGTGAGCAGCAGCGACAGCGGGTCCGGGTCGCGGCCGTCGGCGAGGCCGAACCAGCCGCGCATCTCTCCCTTGCCGGACGGGGCGCCGATCGCCCAGCCGACGGTCGCGGGGTCGAGCTTGATGTCGAGGCGGTCGGTGATGGCGGAGCTGCCCGGGATCCTCGGCGCGCCGTCGCTCGGGCCGAGGCAGTGGTCCCGGTCGGGCATGGCGGGCGGCAGGGCCGACGTGCGGACGTCGTCGGGGAGGGTGTCCAGGTCGCCGTAGGTGGCCAGGACCCGGATGCGCTCGATCTCGCTGCCGTCCTCGGCGTACTGGAAGAGGGAGGCCTGACCCGTGGAGAGGGTACGGCCGGTGCGGACGACCTGGGTGCGTACGACGGCGGGGCCGGGCTCGGACGCGGTGAGGTAGTGCGCGGAGACGGAGAACGGGTCGGGGTGCGGCAGGGCCTCTCCCAGGGCCCGGCCCAGCAGGGCCAGCAGATAGCCGCCGTTGACGGCGTGGATGATCGTCCAGCCCGCGGAGAGCTCCGCGTCGTAGACGCCCTCCTCGCGCCGGGTGACCGCCGTGTCCCGGTCGAACTCGCTGTCGCCGATGGTCGCCCCGGCGGTCCGAGCCGCTCCGGTCACTGCCTCAGTCGCTGCCTGTGCCATGGCATGCACCGTACACCGATTGCATTACTGAGCGGTAGCTTTTTCGTCGGCCGAGAAGGGCTCGGCGTCAGGTCGCCGCCGAACCCTCCTCGGCCCGCGCCGACGAGCGGTTGTACGCGCGCGGCGCCCGCCAGTGGAAGCGCAGCGCCAGCAGGCGCAGGACGAACGCGGCGATCACCGCCAGGCCGCTGGTCAGCGCGTTGAGGGTGTCGAAGCGGATGCACAGGACCACCATGGTCGCGCCGACGATCGCGGGCACCGCGTACAGGTCGCGGTCCCAGCGCAGCAGCGAGGGCACCTCGTTGGCCAGCACGTCCCGCAGCACACCGCCGCCGACCGCGGTGGCCAGGCCGAGCGCGGCGGACGCGGTGAGCCCGAGGCCGTACTCGTACGCCTTGACCGTGCCGGTCACACAGAACAGCCCGAGCCCCGCCGCGTCGAAGACGTTGACGCCGACCTGGATGCGCTCCACGTGCGGGTGGAGGAAGAAGACCAGGACGGCGGCGAACAGCGGGGTGATGAAGTAGCCGAGGTCGGTGAAGGCCGCGGGCGGGACCGCGCCGATCATGACGTCGCGGAACAGCCCCCCGCCCAGCGCTGTCACCTCCGCGAGAACCGCGATGCCGAAGACATCGAAGTTCTTGCGGACGGCGAGCAGGGCGCCCGAGATCGCGAAGACGAAGATCCCGACGAGGTCGAGCGCATGCTGGACGGAGGGCGTGAACAGTTCGGTGAGCACCGGGCAATTGTGCCGGTGCTCAGGCCTTGGGGCTGTCCTCCGCCCGGTCGGCCTTCGCCGCGTCGGCGGTCTTCGCCGCGTCGGCCTGAGCCGGCACGGTCGCGGGCTCCTCCTTGCCCGGAGCCTCCTCCTTCTCCGGAGCGGCGGCCTCGGGCTCGGCGGCGGTCTCGCCCTCCGAGACCTCCTCCGCCTCGGCCGCCACGGTCTCCGTCCCCGTGACCGCCTCGATCCCGGTGGCCAGGGTCTGCTTCACCGTCCCGGCCTCGATCTCGGCCGTGAAGTGGCAGGCCACCTTGTGGCCGTCGCCGGTGTCCAGCAGCGGCGGGCGCTCCGTGGCGCACTTGGTCTCCTGCACCCACGGGCAGCGGGTGTGGAAACGGCAGCCGGCCGGCGGGTTCGCCGGGGAGGGCAGGTCGCCGTGGAGCAGGATGCGCTCGCGCCGGTCCTCGACCTCGGGGTCGGGCACCGGGACCGCCGACATCAGCGCCTTGGTGTACGGGTGCCGGGGCCCCGCGTACAGCGCGTCGCTCGGGGCCTCCTCGACGAGCCCGCCGAGGTACATCACCCCGATGACGTCCGAGATGTGCCGGACGACCGCGAGGTCGTGCGCGATCACCAGGTAGGTCAGGCCGAGGGACTCCTGGAGCTCCTCCAGCAGGTTGATGACCTGCGCCTGGACCGAGACGTCGAGCGCGGAGACCGGCTCGTCGCAGATGATCACGTCCGGCTCCAGGACCAGCGCGCGGGCGATGCCGATGCGCTGGCGCTGACCGCCGGAGAACTCGTGCGGGTAGCGGGACATCGCGTTGGACGGCAGGCCGACCTTGGCGAGGATGTCCTTGATCTTCTCCCGGCGCTCCGCCTGGTCCTTGCCGATGCCGTGGGCGGCCATGCCCTCGGACAGGATCGACTCGATGTTCTGCCGGGGGTTGAGGCTGCCCAGCGGGTCCTGGAAGACCATCTGGAGGCGGCGGCGGAAGGCCCGCATCTCCTCGCCCGGCAGCTTCGCCAGGTCGGTGCCGTCGAAGACGACCCCGCCGTCGGTGATGTCGTTCAGCCGCAGGACCGCCCGGCCGAGCGTCGTCTTGCCGCAGCCCGACTCGCCGACCAGGCCGTACGTCTGACCGGCCTCGATGGACAGCGAGACGCCGTCGACCGCGTAGACGTGGCCCACCGTACGGTCGAAGAAGAGGCCCTTCTTGACCGGGAAGTGGACTTTGACGTCGTCCAGTTCGAGCAGGCTCATGCCGGGACCTCCGCAGTGGGCAGGACCGGGTTGACGCAGCGCACCTGGTGTCCGGCCGCGCGTGGTTCGGTCAGTTCGGGGGTGCCGGTGAGGCACTCCATCGTGTAGTGGTCGCACCGGGGTGCGAACGCGCAGCCGTCGGCCCAGGCGATCTTGTCGTTGATGGACCCGCGGATCGGGTTGAGCGGCTCGCCGCGCGGTGCGTCCAGCCGCGGGATGGAGCCGAGCAGCCCGTGCGCGTACGGGTGGGTGGGGTGGGCGAACAGCTCGCGGCGGCCAGCCGATTCCACCGCCCGTCCGGCGTAGAGGACGTTGACCTCGTCGCAGAGGCCGGCGACGACGCCGAGGTCGTGCGTGATCATCAGCAGGGCGGTGCCCTCCTCGTCGACCAGCTCCTTCAGGAGCTCCAGGATCTGCGCCTGGATGGTCACATCGAGTGCCGTCGTCGGCTCGTCGGCGATCAGCAGGCGGGGCGCGCAGGCGACCGCCATGGCGATCAGCGCCCGCTGGCGCATACCGCCGGAGAGCTGGTGCGGGTACTCCTTGAGCCGCCGGTCCGGGTCGGGGATGCCGACCCGGTCGAGCAGCGAGGCCGCTTCCTTACGGGCCTTCTCGCCCTTCAGCCCGCGGTGGCGCTGGAGGATCTCGGTGACCTGGATCCCGATGGGGACGACCGGGTTCAGCGAGGAGAGCGGGTCCTGGAAGATCATGGCGAGCTGGCTGCCGCGCAGGTCGCGAAGCTTGCGCTCGTTCATGGTCAGCAGGTTCTGGCCGTCGAACTCGGCACGGCCGCCGATCCGCGCGGCCTTGCGGGGCAGCAGGCCCATCAGGGCGAGCGAGGTGACGGACTTGCCGCAGCCGGACTCGCCGACCAGGCCCACGACCTGGCCCTGGTCGACCTCGAAGGAGACGCCGTCCACGGCCGTGGCGTCCTTGCGGCCGCGGGCGGTGAAGGTGACGCTGAGTTCCTCAACGGAGAGCAGTGACATGGGACTTCAGCCTCGCAACTTCGGGTCGAGGGCTTCGCGCATGGCCTCGCCGAGCAGGGTGAAGCCGAGGGCGGTGATGATGATCCCGATGGCCGGGTAGGCGGCCATCATCGGCTCGTTGTCGAAGAAGCGCTGCGCCTGGGAGAGCATCACGCCCCACTCGGGAACGGCCGGGTCGGGGTTGCCGAGGCCCAGGTAGGACAGGGCCGCGGCCTCGATGATCGCGGTGGCCAGGCTCAGCGTCGCCTGGACGATGACGGGGCTCAGCGAGTTGGGCAGGATCTGCGTCAGCACGATCCGCTTGCGCCGGATGCCGACCGACTTCGCGGCGAGCACGTAGTCCGCGCCGCCCTGCACCAGCATCGAACCGCGCAGCAGGCGGGCGAAGATGGGGATCTGGACGACACCCACGGCGATCATCACGGTGGTCAGCGACTGTCCGAGCACCGCGGCGATGGAGACGGCCAGCAGCAGGGACGGCAGCGACAGCATGATGTCGGTGAAGCGCATGATCACGGTGTCGACGCGCTGCCCGGCCTTGCCGCCGAGGGTGGCGGCGGCTCCCGAGAGCACACCGACCAGCGCGCCGACGATCAGGCCGATGAGCATGGAGACCACACCGACGAGCAGCGTCTGCCGGGCGCCGACGAGCCAGCGGGAGAACATGTCGCGGCCCAGGTGGTCCAGGCCGAACCAGTTCTCGCCGCGCATGCCGACGAACTTGCCCTGGTTGGGGAAGACTTCGCTGCGCCAGTTCTGCGCGGTGGCGCCGTGCGGGGCCACCATCGGCCCGACGACGGCGATGAGGACGAACGCGCCGATGATGACCGCGCCGATGATCGCCATCTTGCTGGAGCGCATCCGGCGGAACGCCTCGCGCCACAGGCTGGTGCCCGTGACGGCCTCCGAGCTCTGCGTCAGCTCGGCGAGACGGTCGATCTTGTCTGCTTTGTTGGTCAGGATCGTCACGTCAGTGCACCCGCACTCTGGGGTCGATGATGCTGTACGCGAGGTCGACCAACAGGTTGATCAGCACGTACACCATCGCGATGAAGAGGATGAACCCGACGAGGACCGGGTAGTCGCGGCCGTCGATCGCGGTACGGATGAAGGAGCCGAGGCCGCCGAAGTCGAAGACGGACTCGGTGAGCACCGCGCCGGAGAGCAGGCTGCCGGTCAGCAGGCCGACCGCGGTGATCACCGGCAGCAGCGCGTTGCGCAGCACGTGGCGTCCGCGCACGGTCCTCTTGTCGAGGCCCTTGGACTCGGCGGTGCGGATGTAGTCCTCGCCGAGCACCTCCAGGACGCTGGCGCGGGTCATCCGGACGATGACGGCGAGGGGGATCGAGGACAGTGCGACGGCGGGCAGGATCAAGTGCATGATCGCGTTCCAGCTCGCGTCGAACTCACCGGTCAACAGGCCGTCCAGGACGGCGAATCCGGTGACGTCGGTGGCGTTGATGCCGGAGTCCAGCCGCCCCTGGCTCGGGAACCACTGCAGCTGTACGGAGAAGATCCCGCGCAGCAGCACGGCCAGGAAGAAGACCGGGATGCAGATGCCGAGCAGCGATCCGGAGACGGAGGCGACGTCCAGCCAGCCGCCGCGGTGCTTGGCCGCGAGGTAGCCCATCGGGATACCGATGACGACGGCGATGAGGATCGCCGCGAGGCTCAGCTCCACGGTGGCCGGGAAGGCGCGGGTGAACTCGTCCCACACCGGCTGGCCGGTCTGGGTGGAGGTTCCCAGGTCGAGCTCGAAGATGCGCTTGAGGAAGCGCCAGTACTGGACGTGCACCGGCTCGTCGAGCCCGAGTGCGCGGTTGATTCTCGCCACTTCGGCTTCGGTGGCCCGCTCGCCCAGGATCGCTGTGGCGGGTCCGCCGGGCAGTCGGTTCAGCCAGAGGAACAGCAGGACCGACAGGCCGAGCAGGGTGGGAATGAGCTGGAGAAGTCTTCTTACGACGAGTCGCAGCACCCCGCATGCCCCTTTCTCACGTGCGTCGAAGCGGGGGGGGGGGGCGCGCCCCGCGGGGGGGGGGGGGGGGGGGCGCCCCGGCGGGGGGGGGGGAAAATAAGCAACAGGCAGCGAGAAT
>NZ_JAFEUF010000566.1 GCF_016901035.1 Streptomyces durocortorensis | reverse complement strand
GGCTGGTACTGCGGGGCGGGACGTCCGCCGCCTCCGCCGGACTGCGAGGGCATCCCGCCGCCACCGGAGGGGTCGATGACCGCTTCGATGCGCCACTGGGCGTTGAAGCGTTCGGCGAGGGCCTGCTTGAGGATCTCCTCGCTGCCGCTGCTGGCGAAGTTGTCGCGGGCACCCGCGTTGAGGAAGCCGAGCTGGAGCGTCGTGCCGTCGAACCCGGCGACCTGGGCGTTCTGGCTGAGCAGGATCCAGGTGAAGCGGCGGCGGCTCTTGACCGCCTCCAGGATGTCGGGCCACATGTTCCGCACCTGGGCGGCGCCCTGGGACATGTTCTGCCCGCCCTCGGGCGCGGCCGGCGCGACGGGGGCCGCCGACGCCTGGGCGACCGGGGCCGCGGGCGGCGGGGTGGCGG
>NZ_JAFEUF010000565.1 GCF_016901035.1 Streptomyces durocortorensis | reverse complement strand
CCCCGACACCTGCATCCACAGGTTGTTTGAGGCGCAGGTGGCGCGCACGCCAGACGCCGTTGCTGTGTCGTACGCCGATGAGCACCTTTCCTATGCGGAGCTGGATGCACGTTCCAACCAGCTCGCACATGCCCTGGTTGCCCACGGGGTCGCCGCCAATGCCTTGGGCGGTGTGGCCATGGAGCGATCGCTGGAGATGGTGATTGCATTGCTGGGCATCCTGAAAGCGGGAGGCGCCTACGTCCCGCTGGATCCTGGCTACCCTGACGATCGGCTTCGCTTCATGGCCAACGATGCCCACGTGCGCCTCATTCTTACGCAGGAACGCTTCCGGCTGCGTTGGCACGGCTTCGGCATGACTTGCTTGGCGGTGGACGATCCGGGTGTCCTGCAGCTGGCGGCTCACCCAGGCAC
>NZ_JAFEUF010000564.1 GCF_016901035.1 Streptomyces durocortorensis | reverse complement strand
AAGTGACAGCTCCACCACCACGCCCCCTACCTCAACGCCGACGACGACACCGAGGCCGGACTCCCGGACCTCCTCGGCCGCTCCCTGCGCACCACCCGCCGCCCCGACGCCCTCAAGATCGCCGTCACCCTCCAGGCCCTCGGCCGCACCGGACTCGCCGACCTCGTCGACCGCACCATCGCCACCGCCCACCACCTCGCCGACCTCATCACCAAAACCCCCACCCTCGACCTCTACGACCGCCCCACCATCAGCACCGTCCTCTTCCGCCCCACCGGCACCGACGACCACACCGTCGCCACCGTCCGCCGCACCCTCCTCCAACGCGGCCACGCCGTCCTCGGCCGCGCCCACGCCGAAGGCCGCCTCTGGCTCAAGGCCACCCTCCTCAACCCCCACACCACCCCCGACGACCTCCACGCACTCCTGTAC
>NZ_JAFEUF010000563.1 GCF_016901035.1 Streptomyces durocortorensis | reverse complement strand
AACACCACCGACCAACCCGCCAGCTCACGCCCCATCCCCACCCACTGCGAACCCTGACCCGGAAAAACGAACACCACGTCTCCGGGGGTCACGCGGCCTGATACCAGGCCTGCTGACGCGAGGTCCCGCGTTGCCGAGTTCAGTGCTGCGGCTGCGCTCGGGCGATCTGCGGCGAGCACGACGGTGCGCTGTTCCAGGGCTGCGCGGGACAGCAGTGAGCGGCCCACGTCGGCCAGTTCGGGGCCGGTGGTGTCGGAGACGAGCGTGTGCAGGCGGTTCGCCTGTCCCGCAAGGGCCGCTTCCGACTTCGCCGACAGCAGCAGGGGCACCACCCCGGAGCTCTCCCCGGTCTCCGGCACCGCGACGGGCACCGCGACGGGCACCGGCTGCGCCTGCTCGATGATCACGTGCGCGTTGGTACCACTCATCCCGAACGACGACACACCCG
>NZ_JAFEUF010000562.1 GCF_016901035.1 Streptomyces durocortorensis | reverse complement strand
AGCCCCGCCAGCGCCCCCGCCAGCGCGTCGAGCCCCGGTCCCGCCGGGCCGCCCGGCTCGCTCATGTACGTGTCGCGGCGGATCTCGATCATCAGCGCGGTGACCCGGCGGTCCGTGCCGTAGTGCTGGAGAGGGACGTACGTACCGGCGAAGGGAGTGTCCCGCCCGATGCCGTCCGCGCCGGCACAGCCGCCGAAAGCGGTCTCCGCCGCCGCGAGGAGTCCGGGCGGGGTGTGGAACGGGTCGGTGCCCAGGCAGACGGGTGGGCGCGGGTCGGTGCCGTGGAGTTCGTAGGGGAGAGGTGCGGTCGGGTACGAGTGGACGTCGATGATCACCGCGCGGCCCGTGGCGGCGATGCGTGCCTCGACCGCGGCCGTCATCGCTTCGGCGTAGGGGTGGAAGTACGCCTCCAGCAGGGGGGTGGGGTCGCCACCCGGCGGGCGGAGCGGGGG
>NZ_JAFEUF010000561.1 GCF_016901035.1 Streptomyces durocortorensis | reverse complement strand
ATCGGCACGGACGCGCCGGACCCGGGCGACGGCGGCTCCAGCGAGCCCGTGCCGGGCACCGGCGACCCGCTCACCCTGGTCGAGAAGGGCCCGGCCACCGACGCCGACCGCAAGAACCACCCCGAGACGTACACCAGGGTGGACGTCACCGCCGCGAACACCGCGGACTTCGCCCTGACCGGCGACGAGAAGCAGGGGAAGGTCGGCGACAAGGTCACCGCCACGGTGAAGTTCGCCAACAAGGGCCCCGCCCGCGTCCAGGGCACCCTCGACGAGAGCGTCACCACGGTCGACATCCACATCCCGAAGGGCACCTCCGTCGTCAAGCCGTACGACTTCTGCGAGGTGATCACCAAGACCCACTACCGCTGCGGAACCTCCCAGTCCTGGGTCGACGTGAACGGCGGCGAGAGCTACCCCTTCGTCCTGCGCATCGACAAGGCCGTCGGCCG
>NZ_JAFEUF010000560.1 GCF_016901035.1 Streptomyces durocortorensis | reverse complement strand
GACAGCAGCGTCACCTGCGGAACACCCAGGCGCTCCGCCAGCAGCGCCGGCAGCACACCCATCACCCCGTCCGTCGAGGCCATACCGCAGATCACCAGGTCGTAGCCGGTCTTCTCGACCGCCTTCGCCAAAACCAGCGACGTGCCCATCACATCCGTACCGTGCAGATCGTCGTCCTCGACGTGAACCGCCTTGTCCGCACCCATCGACAACGCCTTGCGCAACGCGTCCTTGGCATCCTCCGGACCCACCGTCACCACGGTGATCTCCGCATCGTCCGCCTCGTCAGCGATCTGCAACGCCTGCTCGACCGCGTACTCGTCCAGCTCCGACAACAGACCGTCGACATCCTCACGGTCCAGCGTCAGGTCATCGGCGAAACGCCGGTCACCGGTCGCGTCGGGCACGTACTTCACACAGACAACGATCCTCAAGCTCACGCCGGCTCTCCT
>NZ_JAFEUF010000559.1 GCF_016901035.1 Streptomyces durocortorensis | reverse complement strand
TGCGGGTCCGGCCGGACGGTGCTTCAGCGGCGGGGGCGAAGCGGGCCGGGACGGCGGGTGCCCCAGCGGCGGGGCGGAAGCGGGCCCGGTGGGACGGTCCTCCTCCGGCGGGCCCGGACGCCGGTCGGCCGGATGCGTACCGGCGGCGGGGTGCGGGATCCGTGGCGGGGTCCTGGGCGGTGGCGGAACGGCCGGACCGGGGGCCCTGTCCTCGTCCGGTCCCCGTACACCCCGCGTGCCGTCGTCGTCCATGAACCACTGCCCCCTTGACCTGCCGGTCCGTCCGCTGCCCCGGTCAATCTAGTGCGCGCACACGGTGAGTTCAGCAACGCGCCCGGATAGTGACCGTCCAGGAGCCGAGGGGGACGCGTGTCACCTCGGGCGCGCCGATGATCCCCACCTGTCCGCCAAGGACAAGGACACACCCCCACCACTCCCGTTCGGAGCATGCCCGCACCC
>NZ_JAFEUF010000558.1 GCF_016901035.1 Streptomyces durocortorensis | reverse complement strand
GCCATGGCCGCCGACGCCACACCGCCAGGCGCGGCCACGGTCGTACGGGACGACCCGTACGAGATCGCCGCGTTCCTCCGCACCAAGCCGACCGCCGCCCTGCCGGGCATCGGCCCCAAGACCGCCCGGGCCCTCGCCCGCTACGGCATCACCACCGTCGGCGACATCGCCGACACCCGACTCCCCACCCTCCAGCGCATCCTCGGGACCGGGGCCGCGCGCCAGGCCCACGACCTCGCGCACGGCATCGACGAGCGCCCCGTCATCCCGGGCGCCGCCCCCAAGACCATGAGCGCCGGCCACCGCTTCGACCGCGACGAACTCGACCCCGACCAGCACCACCGAACCGTCCTCCGCCTTGTCCAGGACCTCGGCGCCCGGCTGCGCACCAGCGGCGAGATCACCCAGGCGCTCACGCTCACCGTTACCTACGCCGACCGCTCCCAGACCACCCGCACCCGGACCCTCGCCGAACCCACC
>NZ_JAFEUF010000557.1 GCF_016901035.1 Streptomyces durocortorensis | reverse complement strand
GTCGCGGAGGCTGCGGGCTCGGTGGGGGCGGTCATGGCGGGGTTCTCCTCGGTGCGGTGGTGCGACATGCGGTGAGGCTTCGTGCGGTGGGGCTTCGTGCGGTGCAGCAGGCTCCAGTCCGTGACGACCGGGGCGAGCGCGCCCCGTACCCACAGGGGTGTCTGGTCGCGGTGGTGGGCGGAGCCGGGGACTCCGGACGCGCCGAACGGGACCGCCCACCGGCTGTCCTCGCGGCGGGCCAGGTCCCAGACGTAGCGGGCGGCCGGGCCCCGGGCGAACAGGTCGGTGACGCCGGGGACGCTGGAGGTGGACAGCACGCAGTCGTGGTCGCCCGCGACCCCCGGCCGGATCGCCTGCGCGTCGGAGCCGCCGGGGGCGAGGTCCGGCAGGGCCTGCCAGGGGGAGAGCCGGTGCAGCTCGCCCCACGGGGCGGGCGGGGTCTCATCGGCCGCCGCCGCGCCGGCCTCGGCGCGCCCGTCGGGGAG
>NZ_JAFEUF010000055.1:28120-34364 GCF_016901035.1 Streptomyces durocortorensis | reverse complement strand
TTTATCCCCCCCCGGCCCGCCCCCCCCCCCCCGCCCCCCCGCCCGCCGGGGGGGGGGGGGGGGGGGGGGGGGGCGGGTGGCTGATCCACCAGCTCGCCGACCAGGTCGACATCGCGCAGCTGCCCGAAGGGGGCCGTTCCATCACCGCGGCAGTGCCGCTCTCCGGGCCCTGACCCGCGAAGGGGCGGAGTCAAAGACCACCGGGCCGGAAGTCTGACCCGCTCACGACAGGGCATACGGCGTATCGCCGAGGGAGAAGTGGTCTCCCCCGAACCGCCGGGCGGCGGAGCAGACGTGGGGGGATCCGATGGGCACAAGCGTTCCAGCGAGAGACGCGAGCGGGACCGGGGAGGCCGGCAGTAGCGGCCACCCCGCACAAGCCGACGGGAGCGGCGGGGCTGCGGAAGCCGGCGGGAACGACGGAACCGGACGGACCGGTCGTCGGGGAGCACCCGTTCCCCCGCACCCCGGCCACTCCCCGGCCCTTTCCACCGGAATCCCCCGGGCCGCGGCCCGCATCGGCGCCTTCGCGGTCTGCCAGGCGGCCGTCATCGCCGGATTCGGGCTGCTGATCACCGGGCCTGCCCAGGGCCGGTGGCCGATGACCGCGGAGGACGCGGCCGTCGAGGCGCTCGAAGACGCCCGTACCACCACCCTCGACACCGCCTCCACGATCGCCTCCGCCCTGGGCGACACCTCCACGGTGGTGGGCCTCACGCTCCTGGCCTGCCTCGCCCTGGTCCTGGTGCCCCGGCTGCCCCGGTGGCGCGAGGCGGTCTTCCTCGCCGTCGGGGTCTCGCTCCAGTCGGTGGTCTTCGTCCTGATCACCGCCTCCGTGGACCGGACGCGTCCGGACGTGGAGCGCATGGACGACTCCCCGCCCACATCGAGCTACACCTCGGGGCACACCGGCGCGGCCACCGCGCTGTACGCCGGGCTCGCCGTCCTGGTCCTGTCCCGGACCCGGGCCCGGTGGCGCAAGCCGCTGGCCGCACTCCTGCTGCTCCTTCCGCTGCTCGTCGGACTCGCACGGCTCTACCGGGGCATGCACCACCCCACCGACGTGGCCGGCGGACTGGCGAACGGCGCGCTGTCCCTGCTCGTCGTGGGCCGGGCCGTGCTCCCCGGGCACTCCTGGGTGGGCCGGCCCCCGGCGGACGCCATGGACATCGCCGTGGCCGCCGCCGAGGCGCAGCCCGCCCCGGCACGCAGGCAGACCACCGTCATCGTCAACCCGACGGTGACCGGCGAGGCCACCCGGGAGCAGCTGCGTCTGGTCCTCGCCCAGCACGGCTACCGGGACACCCGGTTCGTCGACACCACCGCCGAGGACACCGGCGGCGGCCAGACCGCCGAGGCCCTGCGCACCGGGGCCGAGCTGATCGTGGTCTGCGGCGGCGACGGCACGGTCCGGGCCGTCGCGGACGCCCTGGCCGGCACCGGTGTCCCGCTGGTCCTCGTACCGTCCGGGACCGGCAACCTGCTGGCCCGCAACCTGGACCTCCCGCTCGGACCGGCCGAGGCACTGGCGGCGGGTCTGACCGGCGAACCGCGCGCCCTGGACCTCGGCCGGATCGAGGGCGACGGGTTCCCCGCCGTCCACTTCACCGCCATGGCCGGGGCGGGGCTGGACGCGGCGATGCTGGAGGAGACCTCCGACCGCGCCAAGTCGGTCCTGGGCTGGCCCGCGTACGTCCTGGCCGGGGCCAAGGGGCTGCGCGCCCCGCGGATGCGGCTGACCGTCCGTCTCGACGACGGGCCCGAACTGCGCCGCACCGCCCGGATGGTCCTCGTCGCCAACATCGGAACGGTCCAGGGGGGCGCGGCCCCGGTCCCCGCCGCGAAGCCCGACGACGGGCTGCTCGACCTCGCGCTCTTCGACCCCCGTGGCGCGGGCGGCTGGCTGCGCACGGCAGGGGTGCTGCTGCGTGCGAAGCGCCGGGGCGCGGACGTGACCGGCACGGGCACGGGCGACGGCGGCCCCGTCGAGTTCCACACCTTCCGCCGCGCCGAGCTGGCCTTCGCCCGGCCGCAGCCGCGTGAGATCGACGGGGATCCGGTGGGCCCCGGCCGACGCCTCACCGCGGAGGTCCGGCCCGGTGCCCTCACCGTCATGCTTCCCGCGCGGGAACGCTGATGGGGACGGCGACCCGGGTTCCGGTGACCCGCGTCATGAGCGGGGACGAGCTGTCCGGCGACGAGGCACTCGCGGCCCTGCGCCGCTACGGCCGCTGGCCCCTGATACGAGACGCCTTCACGCGTTTCCGTTACGCCGACGGCTTCAGCCACGCCCGCGCGCTGGCCCTCCAGACGATCCTGGCGATCATCCCGCTGGTGATCGCCTTCGTCGGCCTGTCGGCCGAGCTGCACACCGAGGGCGTGGGCCGGCTCGCCGAACTCACCATCCACGGCATCAGCGAGGGCCCGAGCGCCGAGGTGGTGGACGACGCCCTCAACCGCAACCAGCAGAGCGACGGCGACGGGCCCGAGGTCGCCCTCTGGCTGGGTCTGGCCTTCTCCGTGGCCAACGTCACCACCGCGATGTGCCAGATAGAACGCGGGGCCAACCGGATCTACGGGGTGGAGCGCGACCGGGTCTTCCACCTCAAGTACCTGCGCGGTCTGGTGATGGCCCTGAGCGCGGGCATCCCGCTCGGCATCGGCTCCGTGATGATGGTGGCCGGCGGGGACCTCGTCGCGGCGGCCGCCACCGTGTACGGCCTGGGGGACACCGCACGGGACACCTGGGACCTGCTGCGCTGGCCGCTGGGCTTTCTGCTCGCCCTGGTCTCGGCGAGCGCCATCTTCCGCCGCTCCCCGCGCCGCAAGCAGCCCGGTTACACCTGGCTGGCCTTCGGAGCGGCCCTCTACCTCGTCCTGTGGACGGCGCTGACCTGGCTGCTGAGCCTCTATCTCGGGATCAGCGGCTCCTTCGACACCGTCTACGGCCCGCTGAGCGCGTTCATGTCGCTGCTCCTGTGGGCCTACCTCACCTCCATCGCCCTCTTCCTCGGGCTGGCCTTCGCCGCCCAACTGGAGGCGGCCCGCGCCCGCAGGCCCGGACCGATCACCGCCGACCCCGGAGCATGACGTGCCACGATCCCCCGCCGAACCTCCCAACCCGGGGCCGGACCCCACCGAACCTCCCACCCCGGGGCCGGACCCCGCCGAACCTCCCACCCCAGGGCCGGCCCCGGTCGCACGGACGGTCGCCCAGGACCGGACCCGCCGTGCGGACCGCCGCCTGGGCGTGCGTCTGCTGGTGGCCGTCGGGGCCGGCGCGGCCGCGGCGGTTCCGTTCGCGCTGCTCCTGATGCTCGTCGAAGGGGCGTGGGGGCCCCTTCAGCGCCTGGACGCCGGGGCGGCCCGCCGACTGCACGAAGTGGCCCTGGACCACCCGGGGTGGACGGCGACGCTCCGCTTCCTGTCGGACTGGGTGTGGGATCCCGCGACGCTGCGGACGGCGGTCGCCCTGCTCACCGGCTGGCTGCTCTACCGGCGCGCGTGGCGGCTGGCCGCCTGGGCGGCGACCACGGCGATCGGCGGTGCGCTGATCGGGGTGCTCGTCAAGGTCGTGGTGGAGCGGGCCCGGCCCTCGCTCCAGGATCCCGTGGCCCTCGCGCCCGGCTACTCGTTCCCCTCGGGCCACACGATGACGGCGACCACGTCGTGCGCCGTCCTTCTCCTGGTCCTGCTGCCGCTGGTGGCGCGCCGGTGGCGCGGGGTGTGCTGGGCCGCGGCGGGGATCTCCGTCCTGGGCGTCGGGTTCACCCGGATCGCCCTCGGCGTCCACTGGTTCAGCGACGTCATCGGCGGATGGCTGCTGGGAGGGGCGGTCGTCGTCCTGACCGGCTGGGCCTTCGAGGCGTGGCGGAGCGATGCGGGCCGCCCGCGTACGGACGTGTCGGAGGGCCTGGAGCCCGAGCTGACGGACGAGCGGCCCGAGCCGGAGGCGTACGGCACGGAGCGTGGCTCGCGGGACCGGTGACACCGGCCGGGGGGAAACACCGGTCGGGCCACCACCAGGATCACGGGGCCGGGATCAGTAGCCCTGGCCCGCCAGGAAGGAGCCAAAGTCGAGCACGAGGGAACGGGCCTCGGAGACCTGGGCTTCGCGGTCCCCGTCCACCAGCACGAACATGCAGACGTCCGGTGCCGCCCGGACGACCCACATGGCGCGGTCGCCTTCCCGCAGCAGGCCGAGTTCCAGCTCGCTGCCGGTGACGACGTCGGAGATCACCTCACGGCTCTCCCGCTGCCAGAACGTGCCCGCGATCCGCAGGCCCCGGGGGTGAACGGCTTCCTCGCACACGGTGCACAGGGCCTCGATGTCGTCCGGAACCGCGCCTTGCGCACCTTCCGCGCCCTTCGCCGTCGACCGGAAGTACGGCCACCCGTCTTCGTCGCCCCGCCCCGCGACGGCGAAGAACCCCGCCTCGGCGGAGAACGCGGCGGCGGCACGGGCCGGCGAGTCCTCTTCCCCGAGAGCCAGATGCGTGCGCAGGACCTCGCCCCACTGTTCGGTCACCGGAGACATCGCGCGTTCCTTCCTTTCGTCGTCCTCGGCCGAGCGGTCACCCCCCGTACCCGGCGGAGCATCTCCTGCCCTGGTATCTCCCGGTCAGACCGCATCCCTCCGCCCCACCCGTACGAAATCCGAGCCCGGGGTTCAGGTGCCGAGGATCGGGCACCCGAGGCACACAGCACGTTCCGACAACCGCACCAGGACAAGGAATCACCATGATGGTCGTAGGAATAGTCGCCGTCTGCGCCGTTCTCCTCGTGCTCGCGTTCCTCGTGCCGCGCCTCTCGCGCCACCCGGAACGCGGCACACAGCGCACGCTGGGTGCGGGCTCGCGCGCCGGCGGGAAGGCGCCCGGCATCCTGGGCCGCCTCTTCAGCAAGCCGTTCCGCAGCAGCTCCAAGGCGGTCGGCAAGAGCGGCTCGGCCGGTCGCCGTGCCCGCGGCCACATGCCGTTCTGACCATGGCGCGCCGACGCACGCCACGGCGGAAGGGGCCTCCCGCAACAGTGCCGGGAGGCCCCTTCTCCTCGCCTTGCGCCCCCCGCCCTACCAGGCGAAGGCCTCCGGCGAAGGACCCGGCCCCGGGAAGATCTCGTCCAGGCCGGTGAGCACCGCCTCCGGGAGGTCCAGCTCAAGTGCCCTCAGCGCACTGTCCAGTTGCTCGGCGGTGCGCGGGCCGACGATCGGGCCCGTGACGCCGGGGCGGGTCAGCAGCCAGGCCAGGGCCGCCTCGCCGGGCTCCAGGCCGTGCTTGTCGAGCAGGTCCTCGTACGCCTGGAGCTGCGCGCGGGTGGCGGGGTCGGCCAGGGCGTCGGCCGCACGGCCCGAGGCGCGGCGGCCACCCTCCGTCGTCTTCTTGATCACGCCGCCCAGCAGCCCGCCGTGCAGCGGCGACCAGGGGATGACCCCGAGGCCGTACTCCTGCGCGGCCGGGATGACCTCCATCTCGGCGCGGCGCTCGACCAGGTTGTAGATGCACTGCTCGCTGACCAGGCCGAGCGAACCGCGCCGGGCGGCCTGCTCGTTGGCCTGGGCGATCTTGTAGCCGGAGAAGTTGGACGAACCGGCGTAGAGGATCTTGCCCTGCTGGACCAGGACATCGATCGCCTGCCAGATCTCGTCGAAGGGCGTGTTCCGGTCGACGTGGTGGAACTGGTAGAGATCGATGTGGTCGGTCTGGAGGCGCTTGAGCGAGGCGTCGACCGACCGCCGGATGTTCACGGCGGAGAGCTTGTCGTGGTTCGGCCAGGCCTCGCCCTCGGCGGCCATGTTCCCGTACATCTTGGTGGCCAGGACCACCTTGTCGCGCCGTCCGCCGCCCTGGGCGAACCAGGTGCCGAGGATCTCCTCGGTGCGCCCCTTGTTCTCGCCCCAGCCGTACACGTTGGCCGTGTCGAAGAAGTTCAGGCCCGCGCCGAGCGCGGAGTCCATGATCGCGTGGCTGTCCGACTCGTTGGTCTGCGGGCCGAAGTTCATCGTCCCGAGGACGAGCCGGCTGACCTTGAGTCCTGTACGTCCGAGCTGTGTGTACTCCATGACGCCCCAGCCAACTCCTTCGAGTCCACTCCAGGCAAGCACGCACCCCGGCCCCGAAGGAGGCGGCCGGGGCGGGGGGGGGGGGCGGCCCCCCCCCCCCCGCCCCCCCCCCCCCCCCGGGGGGGGCCCCCCCCGGGCCCCCCCCCACAAAAAACAGGGCCCGCCGCCCCCCGTGGGGTGTTGT
>NZ_JAFEUF010000055.1:19480-28110 GCF_016901035.1 Streptomyces durocortorensis | reverse complement strand
CCCGCCCCCCCCTCCACCTGTAGCGCGCGCCTCCGCCCCCCCCCCCCCCCGCGCCCCCCGGGGGGGCCGGGGGGGGGGGGGGGGGGGCCCGCGGCCCCCCGGCGTCCCGTCTCAGCCTCCGAGGGCGGCCCCCACGGCGACGACGACGAATATCAGCACGAGCACGGCCGCCATGATGCGGTTTCTGGTCTTCGGGTCCACCCTTCGAGCGTAACGGCACCGCTCACCGCCCCCGGCCGCCGGGCCGCCCCGGGCGTCATGGCGGCCCCTCACCCGCCCAGCGGCCAGGCCCGCACCGCTGTGTAACGCGGCTGCTCCCCGGGCACCCCGGACACCGGCAGGTCGCTCCGTACGAGCGTGAGCTCGGCGGCCTCCCAGCGCTCCCCCTCGAACCCCGCCAGCGCCGCCGCGAAGGGCCGCAGGTCCGCCGCGCCCCGGCTGCGGGCCAGCGTGAGGTGCGGGGTGTAGCGGCGGTGCTCCTCCATCGGCAGCCCGGTCCGCCGGGCGGCGGCACCGGCGCGCTCGGCGAGCAGCCGCAGCGTGTCGAGCCCGCCCGCCGCCCCGGCCCACAGCGCCCGCCCGCCGAAGTGCCCGGCCCCGTGCACGCGGAGCGCGAAGGGCTCGGTACGCCGCGCGGCCCGCACCAGCCGCGCCTCCACCTCCGGCGCGGCGTCCTCGGGCACCTCCCCGTAGAACGCCAGCGTGAAGTGCCAGCCCTCGGGGCCCGTCCACCGCAGCTCCCGCGCCCCGGGCAGGGCGTGCAGCGGTGCCAGAGCCGTACGGAGTCCGGCCACGGCGGACGGGGGCGGCAGGACGGCGGCGAAGAGGCGCCGGGCGGGCGGACGACCGGGATCGCTGCTGCTCATGCGCGCGAGTCTGGCAGGCCCGGGCGTGTCTGTGAGGCCGGGCCTGTCGTTTTACCGCGCGCCTGCCCGCATCCCGGCCGGGTGGCGGGGAGGAGCGCCACCGTGGCCCATGTGGACAGCGGCAGAGCCGCCCTGGACGGCGGCGACGCCGATGACTGGCGCACTCTGGACATGCTGTACGAGTGGCTTGAACCCGCGCCCGAGGGGTGCAAGCTCGAGATCGTCGGAGGGAACGTCTACCTGGTGCCGCAGCGGGGCACGCACTGGCGGAACACTCTGGCGATCATCAGGCAGTTGTCGGCCCGCTACGAGGAGAATCGTCTGCTGTCCGACGTACGCATCGACCTCCCCGGCCACCTCAACGGCTTTGCCTCCGACGTGGTCGCACTCTCGCCCGACGCCGTCAAGGGCGATGACGGCCGCTGGCGCTACCAGGACATCGAGTTCGTCGCCGAGGTGATCTCGAAGGCCACCGCCGCGAACGACTACGGCGTCAAGAAGGCCGTCTATGCCACCGCCGGCGTCCCCGTCTACCTGATCGTCGCCCCGTACACCGGGACCTGGCACCTGCACACGCTCCCGAAGGAAGACGAGTACCGCAGCGTGCTGAGCCTCGACTTCGGCACCCCGGTCGACCTGACCTCGACCGTCGTAGGCCTCAGCCTCGCCACCGACGCCTTCCCCCGCGACTGACCCCGCACCCCGGCAAGCACGCGAAAGGCGCCTTCCCCCGCTCCGGGGGAAGGCGCCTTTCGCATGGCTCACGCCGCCGTCGCCAACTGCTCGCGCGGTACGAAGCGGACGTGCGGCCGGCCCGGGCGGAGGTCGACCTTCAGGCGGAGGCCGCCGACGCGGGCGAGGGCGAAGCCGACGCCCAGGGCGGCGATCACCGAGATCGCGCCGCCGGCCGCGAAGCCGACACGCGCGCCGTACGTGTCGCTGATCCAGCCGACGATCGGGGCGCCCACCGGCGTACCCCCGGCGAAGACCATCATGTACAGGCTCATCACCCGGCCCCGCATCTCCGGATCGGCGGCCATCTGGACGCTCGTGTTCGCGGTGATGTTCGTCGTCAGGCCGAGCATGCCGATCGGGACCAGCAGGATCGAGAAGAGCCAGACGTTCGGGGAGAGCGAGGCGGCGATCTCCAGCAGCCCGAACGCCGTGCCCGCCGCGACCAGCATCCGCAGCCGGGTGGAGCGGCGGCGGGCCGAGAGCAGCGCGCCGGCCAGCGAACCGGCGGCCATCAGGATGTTGAAGAAGGAGTACATGCCCGCGCCGCCGTCGAAGATCTCGTCGGCGTAGGCGGTCAGCCAGATCGGGAAGTTGAAGCCGAACGTGCCGACGAAGCCGACCAGGACGATCGGCCAGATCAGCTCCGGGCGGCCCCGGACGTAACTCAGGCCTTCCCGCAGCTGGCCCTTGGCGCGGGGCACCCGTACCGAGGCGTGCAGCTCGTTGGTCCGCATCATCAGCAGGCCGACGAGCGGGGCCAGGAAGGAGAGGCCGTTGAGCAGGAACGCCCAGCCGCTGCCGACCGTGGTGATCAGGACACCCGCGACGGCGGGGCCGATGAGCCTGGCCGACTGGAAGTTCGCCGAGTTCAGGCTGACCGCGTTGCGCAGCTGCGCGGGGCCGACCATCTCGGAGACGAACGACTGGCGGGCCGGGTTGTCGACGACGGTCACCATGCCGAGCAGGAAGGCGACCAGGTACACGTGCCAGACCTCGACCACCCCGGAGAGGGTGAGGACGGCCAGCGCGATGCCGCACAGGCCGAGCATGGCCTGGCTGACGAGCAGGATCTGCCGCTTCGGGAGGCGGTCGGCGATGACGCCGCCGTACAGGCCGAAGAGCAGCATCGGGAGGAACTGGAGGGCCGTGGTGATGCCTACGGCCGTCGCGGAGCCTGTCAGGCTCAGGACGAGCCAGTCCTGCGTGATGCGGGACATCCAGGTACCGGTGTTGGAGATCACGGCGCCCGTGGCGAACAGGCGGTAGTTACGGATCTTCAGCGACGAGAAGGTCCCGCCGGTCGTGCTCTCGTGGGTGGAAGTCGGTGCGGGGGCGGAGTCTGCTCCGGATCCCGTACTCAAAAGGGTTCGCCTCCTCGGGCGTCTGCGGCGTTCGGTCCGACGGGGACATGACGACGGGCGCTCCGGTGGTGATCCGAGGCCGGGGCGGATGTCGTCCATCCGGTCCCGTCCGGTCCGGCCGTATACAGGGATACGGCCCGGTGGATCACCGTCGGCGCGCCCGCGGAGTCACAGGTGGGCGAGCTTCTCCAACACGGGCGCGGCGGCCCGAAGCGTCTCCCACTCGTCCTCGTCCAGGCCCTCGGCGAGGTGGGCCAGCCAGGCGTTCCGCTTGGTGCGGCTCTCCGCGAGCATGGCCTCGGCCTGCTCGGTCTGGCTGACCCTCTTCTGCCGACGGTCATCGGGGTGCGGTTCCAGCCTGACCAGTCCCTTCGCCTCCAGCAGCGCGACGATGCGGGTCATCGACGGCGGCTGCACGTGCTCCTTGCGGGCCAGCTCACCGGGGGTGGCCGAGCCGCAGCGGGCGAGGGTGCCGAGCACCGACATCTCGGTGGGGCTCAGCGACTCGTCGACACGCTGGTGCTTCAGGCGACGGCCCAGCAGCATCACGGCGGAGCGGAGGGAGCTCACGGCGGCGGCACTGTCGCCGTCGTGGATCAGGTCAGGCATGTTTGTTAGCGTAACTCATTACCCAAACTAAATACCACCCGGTTACACCTCCCGTAAATTCCGATCACCCGAACGAGTGAGTTGGAAGCGGAAAGTGACGCACGGAGCGCTCCGGGGCGTGGACCCTGCTGGACATGGGATCGACAGTGCTCAGCCTGCGGATAGACGGTGAGCTGCTCGACCGGCTCCGGCAGCACGCCGCGAAACGCGGAATGAGCGTCCAGGACTACGTGGTCCGGACGCTCATTCGCGACGACTTCGACGAACGCTTCAAGGTGGCCGTCGAGGAGACGGAGAAGTTCTACGGGGAGGAGCAGACGATCACGTGAGGCAGCCGGTCACCTGAGGTCGCCGGTCACGTGAGGCCGAGCGCCGGCATCGCGTAGTAGAAGACGAACACCGCCGACACCACGTACATGGCCACCGGCACCTCACGGCCCCGGCCCGCCGCCAGGCGCAGCACGGAGAAGGCGACGAAGCCGATGCCGATGCCGTTGGTGATCGAGTACGTGAACGGCATCATCACCATCGCGAGGAACGCCGGGACCGCGAGCGTGTAGTCGCTCCAGTCGATGTCCCGGACCGAGCCCGCGATGATCAGGAAGCCGACCGCCAGCAGGGCGGGAGTGGCCGCCTGCGACGGGACCATGGTCGCCAGCGGTGTGAGGAACAGCGCCACCGAGAAGAGCAGACCGGTCACCACGCTCGCCAGTCCGGTGCGGGCGCCCTCGCCGACGCCCGCGGTGGACTCCACGAAGCACGTGGTGGCGGAGGCGGAGGTCGCCCCGCCCGAGGCGACCGCGATGCCGTCCACCAGCAGCACCTTGTTGATGCCGGGGAAGTTGCCGTTCTCGTCCATCAGCTTCGCCTCGTCGCCGACGCCCAGAATGGTGCCCATCGCGTCGAAGAAGCAGGAAAGCAGCACGGTGAAGACGAACAGCACGCCCGTCAGGTAGCCGACCTTCTCGAAGCCGCCGAACAGGCTGACCTCACCGAGCAGCCCGAAGTCCGGCGCGGAGACCGGGTTGCCCGGCCACGAGGGCGTCGTCAGGCCCCATGCCCCCTCGGGCAGACCCGCCACCGCGTCGATGACCAGGGCGACACCCGTCATGGCGACGATGGAGATCAGGATCGCGCCGGGCACCTTGCGCACGATCAGCGCGAGGGTGAGCAGCGCGCCGAGGACGAAGACGAGAATCGGCCATCCGTTGAGGTGGCCGTCGCCGCCGAGCTGGAGCGGCACGGTGGTGTGCGCGGCGTCCGGGATGCGCGAGACGAAGCCGGAGTCGACGAGGCCGATCAGCAGGATGAACATGCCGATGCCGATGGCGATGCCCTTGCGGAGCGAGCGCGGCACGGCGTTCATCACGCGCTCCCGCAGCCCCGTGGCGACCAGCAGCATCACCACGACGCCCGCGAGGACCACCATGCCCATCGCGTCCGGCCAGCTCATCCGGGGGGCGAGCTGGAGCGCGACGACGGTGTTGACGCCGAGGCCGGCCGCGAGCGCGATCGGCACGTTGCCGATGACGCCCATGAGCAGCGTGGAGAAGGCGGCGGAGAGCACGGTGGCGGTGACCAGCTGACCGTTGTCGAGCTGGTGGCCGTACATGTCCTTCGCGCTGCCCAGGATGATCGGGTTGAGCACGATGATGTACGCCATCGCGAAGAACGTGGCGAACCCGCCGCGGAACTCGCGGGCGACGGTCGACCCCCGCTCGGAGATCTTGAAGAACCGGTCCAGGCCGCCGTGGGGCTGTGGAGCCGAAGGCTGCGGGGAGTCGACCGGAGCGGTGGCCGAGGGGGGCATGGGTGACCTCAGTCGTACGTAGGGGAGGCGGAGCAGAGGGACGAAAGGTGATCGAATTTGGATGTTCAGACGAAGAATTCGAGCCATCCCCAAGCGGATTCAGTATGAATACATCAAGCGAAGATCGCTATCTCCGCGCGTAGACCCTTGGGCCGACCGGCCCGCAATCCGCCGATCAGGTGGCCCCCACGTGGCCCCGTACGCTGCCCATACACTGAACGCATGGAGAAGTGGACACCGAAGCACGAGGCGCCCGAGCCCCTGGAGGGCCCCGTCGTCGCCACCGTCGTGGGCGGCACGATCCTCTGGTTCGTCCTCTTCCTCGCCCAGCTCCCCTTCTACGGCTGGTTCGTCGACCGCGGCCACACCTGGTGGGTGTGGACCCCGCTGGCCGGTGCCGGACTCGGCCTGATCGGGATCTGGTACGTGCGCGGCCGCGACGCCGCCCTCAAGCGCCACGCGGCCCGGGCCGAGGTCAAGGACGCGGCAGGAGCCGAGGCGGCGGACAAGGCGCTGAGCAACGACCGGCCGGACCGCGCCGACCGGACCGCCTGACGGCCTGACCCGCTCGCGTCTCCGTACGACCACGGGACCGACTTCGTCCTCCCCTGGTCGGATCTTCGACCCCCTGGCGGGAGATTCACCACGAGCGCCCGTAACGTCGGACCCATGACGCAGCGGGCACTCGATTCCTCCGGGGAGACCCCCGGACCCTCCCGGCCGGCCATGATCGACGCGGGGGCGGAACTCGACCCCGTGCACCCCATGGAGCCACCACCGCCGCCCCACCGACCGGGCGGACTGACCACGGCCGAGGTCGCCGAACGGGTCGCGCGCGGCGAGGTCAACGACGTACCCGTACGGTCCTCGCGCTCGCTCACGGAAATCGTCCGGGCCAACGTCCTGACCCGGTTCAACCTGATCATCGGCGTGCTCTGGGTGATCATGCTGTTCGTGGCACCGATCCAGGACAGCCTCTTCGGCTTCGTGATCGTCGCCAACACCGGCATCGGCATCATCCAGGAGTGGCGGGCCAAGAAGACCCTGGACAGCCTCGCGGTGATCGGCGAGGCGAAACCGACCGTACGGCGTGACGGGGTCGCCGCCGAGATCTCCACCCACGAGATCGTCCTCGGCGACGTGATCGAGCTGGGCCCCGGCGACAAGGTGGTCGTGGACGGCGTGGTCGCGGAGGCCGACAGCCTGGAGGTCGACGAGTCGCTGCTGACCGGTGAGGCCGACCCGGTGCTGAAGCGGCCCGGCGACCCGGTGATGTCCGGCAGCTTCGTCGTCGCGGGCGGCGGGGCGTTCACCGCGACGAAGGTGGGGCGCGAGGCGTACGCGGCCCAGCTCGCCGAGGAGGCGTCGCGCTTCACGCTCGTCCACTCGGAGCTGCGCAGCGGGATCAGCACGATCCTGAAGTACGTCACGTGGATGATGGTGCCGACGGCGATCGGGCTGATCATCAGCCAGCTCGTCGTGAAGGACAACAACTTCAAGGACTCCGTCGCCCGGACCGTCGGCGGCATCGTCCCGATGATCCCCGAGGGCCTGGTCCTCCTCACCTCCGTCGCCTTCGCCATCGGTGTCGTACGGCTGGGCCGCAAGCAGTGCCTGGTGCAGGAGCTGCCGGCCATCGAGGGCCTTGCCCGGGTCGACGTGGTCTGCCTGGACAAGACGGGCACGCTGACCGAGGGCGGCATGGACGTCACGGAGGTCCGGCCGCTGAACGGGAGCGACGAGGCGTACGTCCAGGAGGTGCTGCGGACGTTCGGCGCATCGGACCCCCGGCCCAACGCCAGCCTCCAGGCCATCATCGACGCGTACCCGGCGGACGGGGACGGCAAGGCCGCCTGGACGGTCACCGACGCGATGCCGTTCTCCTCCGCCCGCAAGTACAGCGGCGCGGCGTTCGCCGAGGCCGACGGGACAGCCTCCGCCTGGCTGCTCGGCGCGCCCGACGTCCTGCTGCCCGAGGGCGACGCGACCCTGGCCGAGATCGAGCAGCTCAACCAGCAGGGCCTGCGGGTGCTGCTGCTGGCCCGTATGCGGGGCGACGACCTGGACGCGCCCGGCGCGGCCGCCGGAGCCGCCCCCACCGCCCTGGTCGTCCTGGAGCAGCGGCTGCGGCCGGACGCGGGCGACACGCTCGCGTACTTCGCCGACCAGAACGTGGCCACCAAGGTCATCTCCGGCGACAACGCGGTCTCGGTCGGCGCGGTCGCCGGGAAGCTGGGACTCGCGGGCGCGGAGAACACGCTGGACGCCCGCCGGCTGCCCACCGACCCGGACGAGATGGCCACGGCCATGGAGCAGAACGCGGTGTTCGGCCGGGTCACCCCGCAGCAGAAGCGGGACATGGTGGCCGCCCTCCAGTCGCGCGGCCACACGGTCGCGATGACCGGCGACGGCGTGAACGACGTGCTGGCCCTCAAGGACGCCGACATCGGGGTCTCGATGGGCTCGGGCTCGGAGGCGACGCGGGCGGTGGCGCAGATCGTGCTGCTGAACAACAGCTTCGCGACGCTGCCCTCGGTCGTCGCCGAGGGCCGCCGGGTGATCGGCAACATCACCCGGGTCGCGACGCTCTTCCTGACCAAGACGGTCTACTCGGTGCTGCTGGCGATCCTGGTGGTCTGCACCCAGGTGGAGTACCCGTTCCTGCCGCGGCACCTGACGCTGCTGTCCACGCTGACCATCGGCGTCCCCGCGTTCTTCCTGGCCCTCGCGCCCAACAAGGAACGGGCCCAGCCCCACTTCGTACGCCGCGTCATGCGGTACGCGATCCCCTCGGGCGTCATCGCGGCGACGGCCACCTTCACCACGTACCTGGTGGCGCGGCACCACTACAGCGGCGAGGGCGCGCTGGCGGCCGAGACGAGCGCGGCGACGCTGACGCTGTTCCTGGTCTCGATGTGGGTCCTGGCGATCATCGCCCGCCCGTACACCTGGTGGCGCATCGGTCTGGTGGCGGCGATGGGGCTCGGCTTCCTGATCGTGCTCGTGGTGCCGTGGCTCCAGGACTTCTTCGCGCTGAAGCTGGTGGGCGGGGTGATGCCGTGGACGGCGGTCGCCATCGCGGTGGCGGCGGCCGCCCTGCTGGAGTTCGTCTGGCGCTGGGTGGGGCGGCGCTTCGGGATGTGAGGGGTACGCGGGGGGCCCCCCCGGGGGGGGGGGGGGGCCCCGGGGGGGGGGGGGGCGGGGGGGGAAATGACGGAGGCCGCCAAGCCCCGCGCGCGCGCGGGCGGG
>NZ_JAFEUF010000055.1:0-19470 GCF_016901035.1 Streptomyces durocortorensis | reverse complement strand
GGGTGCCGGCTGGTGGCGGGGGGCGCGTCCGCCGCGCCTCTGACCTCCTCCCGCCGCCGGGGTGCCCGCCCGCGTACCGGGTACTACTTCACGTCGACGAAGTCACCGGCGGCCGAGACGGCCGGGGTGGTGGACGTACCGGCGAAGCTGTAGCGCCAGTAGCCGTCGGCCGAGGCCTTGACGGTGGTCTTCAGGGCCCCGGTGGAGCTGGAGGTGACGGTCTTGACCGTCGTGTAGCTGGTGGCGTTCTTCGCGCGGAACTGGAGCTTCACGGGCTGGTTGGTGTAGCCCTTGTAGGTGTTGGTGTCCCAGTGGGCGCGGGTCAGCTTGCCGGTGACCGTGAGGGTCGCGCCCTTCTTGACGGGCTCCGGGGCGGCGTTCACGGTCAGCTTCGAGAAGCGCTGGAGCGATGTCTTGGCGACCGCGTAGTTCTCGATGACCTCGCCGTCGTTGGTGAGGGCGGCCGCACCGATGGTCCACGAGCCCGCGTCCGAGTTGTACAGGGACGCCGGGTCGAAGGTGACGGTCATCTTGCAGGTGGTGGTGGTCGCGTCGACCGCCGTGCAGTCGGACGCGTCCTCGTTCTGGCTGATGCCGATGCTGTCCGGGTCGTCGATGGACGGGCCCTTCCAGACGTAGGCGTAGATGTCCGAGACGCCGGTGGCGGTGACCGACAGGCTGTAGGTCTGCGGCGTCTTGGTGCCCGCCACGGCGGGCTTGCCGCCGTTGAGGACGGCGGCAGTGATCTTCGCGGCGCCGGCCTTCGCGGTGGCGCCGAACGAGCTCTTCGCCTTGCCGGACTCCGCCTTCGCGGGCTGGGAGGCCGAGAACGGCTGGGGCACCGACCACGAACGGTCGTCTTCGGCCTGCGCGGCCGGTACGGCGAGAGCGGACAGAGCCAGGGCGCCGGAGACGGCGGCCACGGTGGCACGGATACGCATGTGTTCCCCAAGTGGAGAAGGGGCCCCGGGGCACGTCGTCAGCCCGGGCGGGGCCCAATCTGGTCCAGGAGCCTGTTGGCTCACAGGGGTAGACAGGCGAAACACGTGAACAGTTGTGCGACCGAATGAACTTTCTGTGAAAGGAGTGAAGATCGCATCGGAGCGCCCCCTGTCACCGCGGCCACTCCAGCCACTCCCATCACTCCAGCCACCTGCGCACCGCCCGTCACACCCGCCCCACGGGCCGCGCCCTCTCAGTCGAACCAGCGGTCCCGTCAGTCGAACCAGCGGTCCCGTGCCAGCTCCTCCGTGCGCGACGGGTCCTCCAGCAGGGCCGCGACCTCGAAGCGGCGGGGCCACTGGCGAGCCGCCCACGCCAGCCCCGCCGCGACGCCCTCCAGGGTGGCGGCGTGCACGACGCCGTCCGGGGTGCGGCGCCAGTCCAGTTCGACGCCGCCCGCGCGGAGTTCGGGGTGCTCGATGTACGTGTCGGGGGTGGCGGGGCCGAGCAGGACGCGGACCGACTCCGGTACGCGGTGCTCCTCGCCGTCGCTGGTGACGTCCGCCTCGACCGTCTCGCCGAGCCGCCGCACCTGGAGGAGGTCGGCCAACTCGGCTGCCCGCGAAGGGGCTACGGGGAGCAGGGGCAGCCCCTCCGTCAGCGGCAGCACGTCCGGAGCGTCCGCGATCACGGCGTCCGCCGCGTCGACCACCGCGACGTCCCCGTCCACCACCGCGCGCAGCTCGTCCGGCAACGTCACCTGGTCCGGGTCCAGTTCGGCGAGGGCCGTGTAGAGCGCGTGCAGTTGTACGGGGGTGACGGGGCGGTCCTCGTCGGCGAGGCGGCCCAGCAGTTCGGCCGCGCCGCCCGGCTCGTCCAGGAGGGCGGCGACCGAGGTACGCACCCCGAGGGCCCGCAGGACCTGAGCGTCGTCGAAGCCGGTCGCGTCCACCGCGTCGTACAGCCCGGCCAGCAGCGGGTCACCGCCCGCCGAGCGGAGTCCGGCCGGACGGCGGCCGTCCAGCACGGGGTGGTCCCGCAGCCACCACGCGGTGTACGGGCGCACGGACTGCGTCGTGCCGTCCGGGAGCAGCACCCGCACCGGCTGCGTCAGCGCGTCGCGCAACGGCGGCTGCGCCAGCAGCGCGAGCGCCTGGGGCCAGGCGTCGTCGTCGACCAGGTCGAGATCCCGTACGGCGACGATCTCGGTGGCGACCGGCGGTACGGGTGTCTCGGGCAGCTGGTCGAGCAGGTCCTCGCACCAGACGTCGACGGCGTCCAGCAGGCCGGCGTCGTCGGGTTCGGCGAAGTCGCTGTCCCGGGGCTCCAGTTCGTCCGGATCGAGGACGACGTCGGTGGCGCGTACGAGGGCGAAGGTGGCGAGCACCCCGCAGGCGGTGAGGGGTGCCTCGCCCCAGCGGTCGGCCAGCTCCTGGTCGACGAGGGCGAGTTCGCCCTCCCGCATGATCTGCGCGAACGGGCTTCCGGGGAGGACGAGTTCGCCGGCGGGGGCGGGCTCGCCCTCCTCGTCGGGGAGGGCGAGCGCGCCGAGCCAGGGCTCGTCTCCGGGGGTCAGTTCGGCGTCCCGGACGAGCGTGAGCACCGTCTCGGCCAGCTCGTCGGCGTCGAGCGCGTCCTCGTCCCAGATCTCCCCCGCGTCCAGCGATCCGGCGACAGCCGCCCGCACTTGAGGGGTCGTCAGCACGGCCCGGGGTGTGGCGGGCAGTGCGCCCAGCTTCTCCAGCAGCGGGTGGGCGGCGTCCGGGTGGGCGACCTTCAGCCCGAGCCGGGAGAGGCGGCCGAGGACGGGGCCGGTGAGCGCGTCCGGGAGGGGCAGCAGGATCTGGCGCGGCCCGATGGTGGTGCGCGGCGGGCGGCCGGCCTGCTCGTCCTCCGGGTCGCCCGCGAGCGGCACGGGGAGGCCGGTGAGCCGGTCGGGGTCGGTGCCCGCGAGGCTGTCGTAGAGCCGGTGCCACCAGGCGGGGTCGCGCTCCAGACCGGCGAGTCGGTCGATGGCCTCGGTGAGGGGCACCCGGGCGACGCCGAGGGTACGCAGCTCGGGGCGGCGCTCAAGCCCTGCGGGCAGCAGACAGGGCAGCACCTCGGCGAGCACCCGTACGGTCTCGGCCCCGACGCCCTCGACGACCTCGGCCTCGACGGGCCGCAGGGCGGTGGTGCTCTCCGTACGGTCCTGGTCCCGGTCCCAGTCGTCGCCCCAGCCGCTCTCCGCCTCCGGCTCCCGGGGTGCGGCGGGCTCCAGGAACGCGATCCGGGGCAGCCGGGCCAGGATCGCGCCGCGCAGGGCCCCGTCCAGCGCGCCCTTGCCGAGCTGGCCGGGCACCAGGTCGATGGTCCCGGTCGACACGGGCCGCCAGCCGCCCAGCAGCTCGGCGTACGCGTCGGCCGCCCGCTCCACCAGGAAGTCCGTCAGCGGCCCCGGCGCGGGGTGCCTGCGGGCGGTGTCCAGCGGGAGCGAGGCGATGAGCAGGGCAGGAACGCCGAGGGGTTCGTCGGTGGGGGTCGGGGCGTGCACGACCGGTGCCGTACGGGGGTGGAGCGGGGCGCCGGACTCGTCGACCGGGACCGCCCAGGTCACCGACCAGTGCGGGCGCAGCCGCTCCTCGACCGGGCGGTCGGCGAGCAGGGCGGGCTCGATGGGCCCGTGGTGGAGGACGGTGCGCCAGCGGCCCAGACCCCGCGCGGAGTCGTCGATGTGCGTGTACGGGCCGTGCTGCGACCGGGTCAGGGTCCGCGTGCCGTCCGGGGTCTCGATGACGACCTCGTCCAGGCCGGGCAGCGTGAGCAGCAGCGCGTCGTCCACGGCGGCCAGCAGCCGGGCCACCAGGTCCTCGGCGGTGCCGTCGCGCAGCGGCAGCACGACGACGGTGTCGTACCCCTGGGGCGCGGAGCCCTCGGCGGGCAGCGGAAGGCGCAGCAGCGGTACGTGTCCGTCGCGGCGGCGCAGCTCGTCCCCGAGGCCGGGGGAACCGACGGCGGCCTGGCGGGCCATCTCGCGCGCCTCGGCCAGCGACCAGCGGACGCCGCCGTGGCGGCCGAGCACGGCCGGTTCGTCGCTGACCGCGAGGACGGCGGCGAACCCGACGCCGAAGCGGCCCACCGCGGACTCGTGGCCCTCGCGCTTGGCGGAGGCCCGCAGGGTGGACAGGGACTCGACGCCGGTGGCGTCGAGGGGTGCGCCGGTGTTGGCGGCGGCCAGCACGCAGCGTCCGTCCGGGTCGCCGGGGGCGGCGGGGTGCAGGGTGAGGCGGAGCCGGCCGGGGGTCCTGGCGCGGGCGGCGGCGTCGGCGGCGTTCTGGGCCAGCTCGACGACGAGGCGGTCGCGGTAGCCGCCGAGCGCGAGGTCCTCCTCGGCGTTGGCGTCCTCCCGGAACCGGGCGGGCCCGGCGCCCCACGCGTCGAGCACGCCGCGCCGCAGCCGTGCCGTCCCGAACGGATCGGCCCCCTCGGTCGCCTTGATGCTCACGCTGTCGACTCCGTCCGCCGTGGTGGGTGGCCCGCGCATGCCTGTGCGGCCCAGTGTGCGCCCGAAGGTACCGCGCAGGCACCTCGGCCTTTCAAGCCCGTCCGGCGATCCGTTTCAGCCCGTCCGGCGTTTGAGGACGGAACCATGGTGGTGGACCGGGGCGCCGCATTCCAGCCCGTCCGGCGTTTGAGGACGGAACCGTCGATGGGGTGCCGGGTGCCACCGCAGGGCCCTGCGCACCAGGAGCCTGTGGTGGCGACCGCTGCCCCGGCCAAGGGTTCCGTCCTCAATCGCCGGACGGGCTGGGTGGTGCGGCCGGACGGGCTGAACAGGCAACCCGACGCCGGGCGGGCAGAGGGGTGCGGGCCCCTCAGGAGTGACCGAGGTCCTCCGAGGCGCCGTCCGGCTCGGCGGGCACCGAGCCCTCGCCCCGCTCCGGCCGCAACGCGTACGCGTCCACCCGCATCGTGTCCAGCGCGTGATCCGCCGGCCGAACCGGCTTCGGCATCACCGCCGCCTCCGAGTGCCCCCCGCACCCGTACGCCAGCGACACCACATGCCCGTCCGCCGGACCGAACTCGTTCGCGCACACCCCGAACGCCTGCTTCAGCGAGCCCGCCATCGGGATCAGGAACGCGCAGCTGACACACGTCGCCGGCGCCGCCTGCGCCATCGGCGTCTTCGGGCCGAACGCCTCGTCCCACCGGTCCGCCGCCTCGTACAGCCCGTACCGCGACAGCACCCGCGCCCGGCGCGTACCCAGCTCCTCGGCCACCGCGGCGATGGAACCCCGGCTGGTCGCGGCCACCGGCCGGTCCGTCAGCTCGGCGTCCTCCGAGTCGACCAGCTCCGCCAGCTCCTCGGAGACGATCGAGTTCGGCGGCGGCTCGTCCTCGCCGGTCCAGCCCGGCTCCAGGCGCAGGTCCTCCGCCTCGGTGGGCAGCAGGTCGCCGGGGCCCATGTCGCCGGGGCGCAGCCGCTCGCTCCACGGCACCCACTCCGGAGCCAGGAGCGCGTCCGTCCCGGGCAGCAGCACCGTTTCGTCCAGGGTGACGTTCTTCGCGCGGGAGGCCCGCGCCACCGTCACCGCCCAGCGCCAGCCCCGGTAGCCGGGCTCCTTGGCCTCGAAGTAGTGCGTGACGACCCGGTCCCCCTCGGAGACCACGCCGACATGCTCACCGACCACACCGGGCGCGGCGGCCTCCTCGGCGGCCGCGCGCGCGAGGTCCACCGCCTCGGCGCACAGGCGGTCGGGAACGGGGGTCCGGGCCGTACGGCTTCGCGTCGTCGTCGCAGCACTCACAGGTCTTCGCTTCTCTCCATACGCCAGTCTCACGAGCGCGCCAGCTGCTGCACGATTGCCGTTTTCGGCCAGACAAGTGCGGGCGGAGCGGACCTGGGGACCGCGTCGACGTCCACACCCGTTGTGCCTGCCTCGGGCGCGCCTTCTGCCACCCATTCTGCGGGATCGCCGAGAGGCGCGCGGCCAAGAACAACCGCCGGTGGCGCGTTACGCACGCTACCCTCTCCGCCGCTCTGCGCCCACCTGCCCGTCCCAAACGTGCCGTATCCGTTCCCGACGGGTTCCCGCCCACGCCGATACCGCACGGCGCCGGCCCGCTCGTCCGACAGGGCGTCACGCACCGCGTCCCACGCGAGTCCACGGCCGATCACCGTTCATACCGGCCGGGGTTGGGGCACTATGACGGGGTGACTGCCGCCAGGTCGCACGACGGTCCCGGCCCGCTCCGCAGGGCGGGGCGGGCGACGGGTCATGCCCTGCGCGCCCCGTTCACCGGCACGGCGCGCTCCATCCGCAAGGCGACGCACGCCCACGGAGCGGGCGAGTCCGGCCTCGGCAAACTGATCGAGCTGCACGCCGTGAACGGCGCGGGCGACGTCATGATCACGGTCGCTCTCGCCTCCACCGTCTTCTTCTCCGTGCCGACCGACGAGGCGCGCGGCCGGGTCGCGCTCTACCTCGCCATCACCATGGCCCCCTTCACTCTCCTCGCCCCGGTGATCGGCCCGCTGCTGGACCGGCTGCCGCACGGCCGCCGCGCCGCGATGGCGGGCGCGATGCTGGCCCGGGCGCTGCTGGCGATCACCATGTCGGGCGCGGTCGCCACGGGCGGTCTGGAGCTGTATCCGGCCGCGCTCGGCGTCCTGGTCTCGTCGAAGGCGTACGGCGTGGTGCGCAGCGCGGTCGTGCCACGGCTGCTGCCACCGAATTTCTCCCTGGTGAAGGCCAATTCCCGGGTCACCCTGGCCGGGCTGCTGGCCACGGGGGTGGCGGCCCCGATCGGGGCCGGCCTCCAGACCATCGGCTCCGCCTGGCCGCTCTACGGCGCGTGCGCGATCTTCGTCGCGGGGACCTTCCTCGCCTTCACCCTGCCGCACAAGGTCGACTCCGCGAAGGGCGAGCGCCGGGCGCGGCTCATCGTCCCGCACCACGAGGAGAACGCGCCGCGGCCTGCCCCCGGCAGGGCGTCGGGGCGGACGGGCAGCACCCGGGCCGGGCTGCGCAGGCGCGGCGGCAAGCCCGGCAGCGGGGAGAAACCGGCCAAGGAGCGGCCGCCGGGCCTGCGGTCCGTCGGCGGGTCCGTCCTGCACGGGCTCCAGGCCAACGCCGCGCACCGGGCCCTCTCCGGCTTCCTCATCTTCTTCCTGGCGTTCCTGCTGCGCGAGCACCCGCTGGCCGGGCAGAGCGCGGCTGTCTCGCTCGGCATCGTCGGCGTGGCGGCCGGGGTGGGCAACGCCTGCGGTACGGCGGTGGGCTCCTGGCTCCGGGCGCGCGGACCCGAGGTGATCATCGCCACCGTGCTGGGCCTCGCGCTCGGCGTGGCGGTCCTCGCCGCGGTCTTCTTCTCCACCCTGCTGGTCGCCGCGCTCGGCGCGGTCGCCGGCTTCACCCAGGCCCTGTCCAAGCTGTCGCTCGACGCGATGATCCAGCGGGACGTGCCCGAGGAGGTCCGCACCTCCGCGTTCGCCCGGTCCGAGACGTTGCTCCAGATGGCGTGGGTGGTCGGCGGCGGTATCGGCATCGCCCTGCCGCTCAACGCGGTGCTCGGCATGTCGGTCGCCGCGGGCATCCTCGCGCTCGGCGCGGTCACGTCCGTACGGGGCCTCCTGGGGGCCGCGCGGCGCGGCACGCCGCACCCCCGCGTGGCGTGAGCGGAGGCGACCGATAACCTTCGGCCCATGACCGTTGCGTTCTTCTCCGGTAAGGGCCGTCGAATCGGCGTCGCTCTTGGTGCCGTGTCCGCGGGACTCCTTGTCCTGTCCGCCTGCGACAAGCCGACGCCGCTCGCGACCGTGACGGTCGGCAGCGACTCGGTGAACACCGAGGCCGCCTGCTACGACGACGGCAACCCGATCAAGGAGTCGCTGATCCAGGGCTGCCTGAACAAGAAGGCCGACAAGACCGTCAAGATCTCCATGGACGACAAGGTCCGCTTCGGCGTCGACCCCGAGATCGCCGAGAACGGCTGGACGCTCTTCATCAACGGCCAGCAGGCCGAGCAGGAGCCGTACAAGAACACGTACCGGACGATCCCCGGAAACGCGTTCCTCGCCAGCCAGACGGGGGAGACCTCCAAGGAGACGACCGTCTCCATCGTGGAGACCAAGGGCAAGAAGCTCACGGGCGTGTGGCAGTTCAAGTTCGAGAAGAAGGACTGACCCTGCCGGACCGGGGCCGCCCCTTCGCCCTGTTCCGCCTGTTCCGCCCTGCTGCTCCTTGTGCTGCTCCCCGTCCTCGACTTTGAGGCTGACTTCCGTGCGTGTGCTCGTCGTGACCGCTGTCCCGGTGGAACGGGACGCGGTCACGCGTGCGTTCGGGGGTGCGCCGGAGTCCGTGGCGCTGCCGGGGGGCGAACTGCACCGCTGCGGGGCGTTCGACGTCCTGGCGGGCGGTGCGGGCCCGGCCGCGGCCGCCGCGGCCACCGCCTTCGCCCTCGCATCCGGGGCATCGGCCCCGGAGCCGTACGGTCTCGTCGTCTCGGCCGGGATCGGCGGGGCGTTCACGCCCCTGACCCCGCTCGGCTCGCTGGTCGTGGCGGACGGCATCGTCGCCGCCGACCTGGGCGCGGAGACCGCTGACGGCTTTCTGCCCGTCACCGCGCTCGGCTTCGGCCGGGACCGCTTCACCCCGCCGCCCGCCCTGGTACGGAAGGTGGCGGTCGGCACCGGTGCGACCGCCGGCCCGGTCCTCACCGTCTCCACCGTGACCGGCACCGCCGAACGCGCCGCCGCCCTGCTCGCCGCGCACCCGGGGGCGCTGGCCGAAGCCATGGAGGGCTTCGGGGTCGCGGAGGCCGCCGCCCGGGCCGCTTTGCCCGCACTGGAGCTGCGGGCCGTCTCGAACGCGGTCGGCCCGCGCGACCGGGACGCCTGGCGCATCGGCGACGCGCTGGCGGCGCTCACGGACGCGTTCGGGAAGACGGCACCCGTACTGGAAGGCTGGAACAGCCACGAGGACCTGGAAGGTTGAAACCGGCATGACGACCAACACCGACACCGCGGCCAGCGGCAGCCCGGCCGGGGACGCGATCAGGATCGCCTACTCCCCCTGCCCCAACGACACCTTCGTCTTCGACGCCTGGGCGCACGGCCGCGTCCCCGGCGCGCCCCCGCTGGACGTGACCTTCGCCGACATCGACATCACCAACGGCATGGCCGAACGCGGCGAGCTGGATGTCCTGAAGGTGTCGTACGCGGTGCTGCCCTGGGTGCTGGACGAGTACGCGCTGCTGCCGTGCGGCGGGGCGCTGGGCCGGGGCTGCGGTCCGCTGGTCCTCAGCAAGGAGCTGGGCCTCGACCTGACCGGCCGGACCGTCGCCGTGCCGAGCGAGCGCTCGACGGCGTACCTGCTGTTCCGGCTCTGGGCGGCGGAGATGGTCCCGGGCGGCGTCGGCGAGGTCGTCGTGATGCCGTTCGACGAGATCATGCCCGCCGTACGGGACGGCAAGGTGGACGCGGGCCTGGTCATCCACGAGGCCCGCTTCACGTACCGGAACTTCGGTCTCCACAATCTCGCCGACATGGGGCGCCACTGGGAGGACACGACCGGTCTCCCGATCCCCCTCGGCGCGATCCTCGCCAAGCGTTCGCTCGGCGAGGAGACCCTGCGGCTGCTGGCCGACTCGATCCGCAGCTCGGTCCGCCTCGCCTGGGACCACCCGGAGGTCTCCCGGCCGTACGTCCTGGAGCACGCCCAGGAGATGGACCCGGCCGTCGCGGACCAGCACATCGGGCTGTACGTGAACGAGTTCACCGCCGACCTCGGCGAGGACGGCTACGCGGCGGTCCGCGGCCTCCTGACCCGCGCGGCGGCCGAGGGCCTGGTCCCGCCGCTGGGGCCGGACGCGCTGGCGTTTCCCTGACGGCCGGGGCCGGCCCACATGTCGAGCCTGTGGGCCGAACCGGGCCGGCTACACGTCGAGCTGGTCGGCGACCGCCCTCAGCAGGCCCGCGATCTTCGCGCCGGCGGCCTTGTCCGGGTAGCGGCCCCGCTCCAGCTGGGGCGTGATGTTCTCCAGGACCGTCGTCAGGTCCTGCACGATCGACGCCAGCTCGTCCGGCTTACGGCGCTGGGCGGCCGCCACGGACGGCGTGGGGTCGAGGACCACCACGGAGAGGGCCTGGTCGCCGCGCTGGCCCGCGACCACGCCGAATTCCACGCGCTGGCCGGGCTTGAGCGCGTCGACTCCGTCAGGGAGGACCGACGAGTGGACGAAGACGTCGCCGCCGTCGTCGCGGGAGAGAAAGCCGAAGCCCTTCTCGCTGTTGAACCACTTGACCTTGCCGGTGGGCACGTCTGTCCTTGTCCTCGTACTCGTCGGTGTGCGGAAGAGCCGGCCCTCGGGAAGGACGAGGAGAACGGCTCCGGATAGCAGTACAGCGGGTCACCACGACCCGCCGGGTTCCAGGCTAATGGCCCTACGGCCGGTGACAAGACGTCGCCGGAGAGTTCCTCCGGGCTGGGAACTACCCTGGTGGCGTGAGTACTACTCCTTCAGGCGCAGGCGACCGGCTCGTTCAGGTCGGCGCGATCGTCTTCTTCGTCGGCGCAGTGGCCACCCTGGTCACCGTGGCCCCCCTGTTCCTCGGCACGGACCCGTTCCCGCCGATCGCGTACGGCGTCTGCATGCTGATGGGCGTCGGGTTCCTGATCGCCGGGGCGGGCGTGGTCCGCTCGGCATGGGTGAACTCGCCCAAACGGGCCGCGAACCCGTAGCCGGCGTGCCTAGGCTCGGTCCCGTGAACCACGCAGCACGTACCTCGCACGCCCCGCTCCCGGGCCCCGGCTGCGCCGTCCCGGGCAGGACGGCGGAGCACATCGACGATCTCCTGGTGCAGGTCGCGTACGGCAGCGAGGACGCCCTCGGCCGGCTCTACGACCTGCTCGCCCCGATACTGCTGGCGCTGCTGCGCACCCGGCCGGCCACCGCCGACGACGCGCCCGACGTGCTGGTCGAGGTCTTCACCGGGATCTGGCGCGACGCCCCCGCCTACACCCCGGGGCCGAACGGCCTGGAATGGGTCCTCGACCGGACCCGGGAACGGGCGGCGGTCTAAGCCCGGGAACGAGCGGCGGCCCAAGGGGCCGGCCGACCGCCGCTACGCCGCCCGGTCCGCCTCGAAGGCCGTCAGCCAGGCCGGGAAGCCCGTCAGGTCCTCCAGCACCACGTCCGCGCCCGCCGTCCGCAGCTCCGCCGCGTCGCACGGCCCCGTCGTCACCCCGACCGACAGCGCGGCGGCCACCCGCGCCCCGCGCACGTCTCCCGTGTGGTCGCCCACGTACACCTGCGCGCCCTGCTCCCTCAGCGCCTCGCCCTTGGCCTCCGCCCACAGCGAGCCGATCACCGTGTCCGGCTCGATCCCGAGGTGAGACAGGTGCAGCTTCGCGTGCACCTCGTTCTTCGCCGTGACGACGATCGCCCGGCCGCCAAGGGCCTGGACCGCGGCCACCGACTCCCGCGCCCCGGCGAGCGCCGTGCTCGGGTCTATCGCGTGGTCGGGGTAGGCCGCCCGGTAGAGGACGGCGGCGGCGGGCACCTCGGCCGCCGGGAACCAGTGGGCCAGTTCCGTCTCCAGCGGCGGGCCGAGGCGGCTCACCACCAGGTCGATGTCGATGGGCACCCCCGTCTCCGCGACCAGGACCCGGAAGGCGGCGGCGATGCCGGGGCGGGAGTCGATGAGCGTCATGTCGAGGTCGAAGCCGACCGTCAGGGGGTGGTGGTCGGGGTGGTGAACCGTGGAAGTCATGACTGCCATTGTGCCGACCGCCGGAGGCGGCCCAGAAGCCCCGTCAGGACCGGCGTCAGGACCGCCGTCGGGACTGCCGTCAGGACTCCGTCGGGACCGCCATCGGGGCCGAAATGCCGCCGCCTAGACTGAGGCGCGCACTTAGCCAAGCCTTACCGGCCCGGCCCGGCACGGCCCGTCCCCCCTCGCCTTCCGCGTCCGTCTCGATTGGGTCAGATGACAGCGTCAACGCCTGTGCGGGCCGCCGCGCCACCCGGTGCGCCCCGCGTACCCCGCCTCTCCCGACGCGCGACCGCGACGGCCGCGGCCGTCGTAGCCCTGCTGCTGGCGGTCCTGCTGAGCCTCGCCGTGGGCGCGCGTTCCATCCCGCCGGGCGAGGTCGTCGACGCCCTGCTGCACGGCGGGCACTCCGACGCCGCCGAGGTGATCCGCACGATGCGGGTGCCGCGCACGCTCATCGGGCTGATGGTCGGCGCGGCGCTGGCCCTCGCGGGCACGGTGCTCCAGGGCATCACCCGTAACCCCATCGCCGACCCCGGCATCCTCGGCATCAGCCAGGGCGCGTCGGTGGCCGTGGTGATGGCCATCGCCTTCGCCGGGGTCCACACGCTCACCGGGTACGTGTGGTTCGCCTTCGCGGGCGCGGGCGTCGCCTCCGTCGCCGTGTACGCCATCGCGTCGAGGGGGCGCGGCGGCGCGACGCCGGTGAAGCTCGCGCTCGGCGGTGCGGCGATCAACGCGCTGCTGGTCTCGGTGACGATGGGGATCCTCACGACGAAGGCGTCGGCGCTGGACGAGTTCCGCTTCTGGCAGGTCGGTTCGATCGCCGGGCGAGAGGCGGACGTCGTCCAGCAGGTGTGGCCGTTCCTCCTGATCGGCGTCGTCCTCGTGCTCTCCGTCGCCCGCGGCCTGGACGCGCTCGCGCTCGGCGAGGACGTGGCGAAGGGGCTCGGGCAGAACGTCGCGGCGGTCCGGATCACCGGCGGTATCGGGGCGACCGTGCTGACCGGGGTCGGGGTCGCCGCAGCCGGGCCGATCGCGTTCATCGGTCTCGCCGTCCCGCACATCGCCCGCGCGGTCGTCGGCAACGACCACCGCTGGGTGCTGCCCATGGCGGCGCTGATCGGGCCGGTGATGCTCCTGGTCTCGGACGTCGTCGGCCGGATCGTGTTCCCGCCGAGCGAGGTCCCGGCGGGCGTGATGACGGCGCTGATCGGGGTGCCGTTCCTGGTCGCCCTCGTACGCCGGAAGGCGGTGCCGGCATGAGCGACACCCGTACGCCCGAGAAGGCCGTGAAGTCCGCACGGGTCCGGCCCGCCGGGTACGCCGTCGTGAAGGCCGGGCCGCGCGGCCGGTTCCTGCTGCACCGCAGGGCGTCCGTGGTGGTGACGGCCCTGGTCGTCCTCCTGGCCGCCGTCTGCGTCGCCTACCTCTGCGTCGGGGAGAGCTTCGTCGCGCCCGGCGAGGTCGTGAAGGTGATCCTCGGGCAGCCGTCGTCGGCCGAGCTGGTCGTGGGCACGCTGCGGCTGCCGCGCCTGGTCGTCGGGCTGCTGGTGGGCGCGGCCTTCGGGGTCGCCGGGGCGCTGATCCAGACGGTCGCCCGCAACCCGCTGGCCAGTCCCGACATCATCGGCATCAGCCAGGGCGCGAGCGCGCTCACGGTCGGGGCGATGACCTTCGGCATCACCTCGTACACGGTCCTGCCCTACCTCTCCGTCATCGGCGGGGTGGCCGCGGCGGCGCTCGTGTACGTCTTCGCCTGGCGCGGCGGTCTGCACGCCACCCGCTTCGTCCTCATCGGCATCGGCTTCGCCGTCGCACTGCGGTCGGTGACCACGCTGTTCCTGACCAAGGGCGACTACCTGGTCGCCCAGCAGGCGCAGATCTGGATGACCGGTTCGCTGAACGGGCGCGGCTGGTCCGAGGCCGCCCCGATCGGCTGGACGCTGCTGGTGCTGCTGCCCGCCATCGCCTGGGCGGCCCGCGCGCAGCGCACCGTGACGATGGACGACGACACCGCGACCGCGCTGGGCGTACGCCTGGGGCGCGTACGGCTCGGGCTCGTCGCCCTCGGGGTGGTCCTGGCGTCCGTGGCGACGGGCACGGCGGGCCCGGTGGACTTCGTGGCGCTGCTCGCCCCGCAGGTCGCCCGCCGGATGACCCGGACCGCGCAGATCCCGTTGCTGTCCTCGGCGCTGCTGGGCGCGGTGATCGTCGTCCTCGGCGACCTGCTGGCCCGCAGGCTGTTCTCGCCCACCGAACTGCCGGTGGGCGTCCTCACGGCGGCGGTCGGCGCCCCGTACCTGATCTGGCTGATCATCCGCGGTCACCGTAGCCGCAGTGGAGGCACCGCATGAGCCCGAGCCGAAGCACGAACGCGAGCACGGGCCCGGCCCCGAGCCCGACGACCGGAACCGCTCGGCGCGAGAGCAGGCTGGCCGCCCGCTCCCTGACCCTCGCGTACGAGGACCGCACCGTGGTCCACGAGCTGGACCTCACCGTGCCGGACGGGCAGGTCACCGTCATCGTCGGCCCGAACGCCTGCGGCAAGTCCACCACCCTGCGGGCGCTCGGCCGGCTGCTGAAGCCGCGCGGCGGGGCGGTCCTGCTGGACGGTACGGAACTGGCGCGGATACCGACGAAGGAGATCGCCCGGTCCATCGGGCTGCTCCCGCAGACCCCGGTGGCGCCCGAGGCGATCACCGTCTCCGACCTCGTTGCGCGCGGCCGCCAGCCGCACCAGAGCTGGTGGCAGCAGTGGTCGGAAGCGGACGAGCGGGCGGTGACCGACGCCATGTCCCGTACGGATGTGACGGCGCTGGCCGAGCGGCCGGTGGACGAGCTGTCGGGCGGTCAGCGCCAGCGGGTGTGGATCGCGATGGCGCTGGCCCAGGACACGGACCTGCTGCTGCTCGACGAGCCGACGACGTATCTGGACATCGCGCACCAAGTGGAAGTCCTGGACCTGGTACGCCAGTTGGCGTCCCCCGCCGCGGACGGCACCCGGGGCCGTACCGTCGTCACCGTGCTGCACGACCTCAACCAGGCCGCCCGGTACGCGGACCGTCTCGTCGCCATGAAGGAGGGCCGGATCGTGGCGGAGGGCGCCCCCGGGGACATCGTCACCGCCGAACTCGTCGCCACGGTCTTCGGCCTGGAGGCGGTGATCGTCCCGGACCCGGTGACGGGCTCGCCGCTCGTCGTCCCGGGCGCTCCGTGGACCCCTTCGACGCCCTCCGCTCCGGCCTCCTCCGTCTCCGCCTCAACCTCCGCCCCGACTCCCGGAAAGGTCCTCTGACCATGACTCTGCGCAGCTTCCGCCCCCGTGCCCTGGCCGCCGTGTCCCTGACGGCCGTCGCCGCGCTGACCCTGGCCGCCTGCGGCTCGTCCGACGACTCCGGTTCCGACTCCGCTTCCGGCTCCGACGCCACCCGTACGGTGAAGACGGCGATGGGCGACGTGGAGGTCAAGAAGGCCCCGCAGCGGGTGGTCGTCCTGGACACCGCCGAACTGGACTCGGCCCTCACCCTCGGCGTGAAGCCGGTCGGCGCGACCCACGCGGACGTGACGTCGGGCTTCCTGAACTACCTGCCGAAGGACCAGGTCGCGGGCATCGAGGACGTCGGCCAGATGATGACCCCGAACCTGGAGGCCATCGCCGCCCTGAAGCCCGACCTCATCCTCACCAGCAAGGTCCGGCACGGAGACAAGTACGCCGAGCTGTCCGAGATCGCGCCGACCGTGATGACGGAGAACACCGGCTACCCCTGGAAGGAGAACTTCCAGGTCCACGCGGAGGCCCTCGGCAAGGAGGCCGAGGCGGAGATGGTCGCGGACGGCTACGCGGACCACGTGGCGGACGTGACGAAGGCGCTCGGCGGCAAGGAGAAGGTCGGGGCAACCGAGGTCAACATGGTCCGCTTCGTCGAGGGTGCGGACATCCGCATCTACGGCAAGAAGAACTACATCGCCACGATCCTGGCCGACGTGGGTCTGGGCCGCCCCGCGATCACCGACAAGGCCAAGGACGGCTTCTCCTACGACGTCAGCCCCGAGAAGATCGACCTCGCGGACGCGGACGTGGTCTTCCACTCGACGTACGGCGACCCGAAGAAGGCCAAGGAGACGCAGACCACCGGCAGCGGCCTGTGGAAGAACATGGACGCGGTGAAGAACGACCAGGTCTTCGCGGTCGACGACCAGCTGTGGATCCAGGGCATCGGCTACACGGCGGCCGACAAGATCCTCGGCGAACTCCACAAGAGCCTGGCGAAGTAGCCGTCTTCCCGGCCCCGGCCCCGGCCCCGGGCTCGGGCCGATGGAGCCGCGCCCTCACCCCGTACGCCTCCGCGCCCGCCACACCAGGTAGAGCGCGGGGGCGACGGCGGCGACGCGGACGACCACCGGCCAGGTCTCCAGCAGGACGTCCCGCATCGCGCCCTCGCGGATCGGCTCGCCCCAGCGCCCCTCCATCCGGCCCCAGATCCATACGAGGGCCGTGGCCGCCACCACGCCCGGCAGGCCGAGCGCCGCCCACTTCGCCTCCGTACGGGAGAGGGTGCGCGAGCTGTACGCGATCAGCCAGCCGCCCGCCAGCGGCAGCCAGGAACCGGTGACCACCCCGGCGACGAGCAGGACGGCGGCCAGGAGCAGCAGCGGGTGGGCGAAGCCGCCGCGAGGGCCGGGGGCGGCGACCACGGGCTCGGCGACGACGGGGGCGGGCTTGCGGCGGCGGAGCTTCACGAGGCGCAGGGCGCGGCGGCGCGCGGCGGCGCCTTCGGCGCCGGCGGCCTTGCCGGCGCCCGCACCCGCACCGGCACCCGTACCCGCCGAACCGTCTCCCCCTTCTTCCTTCTCGTCCTTCGTACCCTTCTTGTCCATGTCGACAGGCCTCGGCCGCCTGCCGAGCAGCTCCGGGGCCTCGATGCCGCCGAAGAACCCGGGGATGGCGGTCCCCTCGTCGAAGGGCCCCGGCTCCAGGCGCCACCAGTCGGCCGCGTCGTCCGCGCCGCCCTGCTGGTCCTGGCCGAGCATGTGCGGGGCGGAGGGGTCGGGCCAGGAGCGGACGGGGGCGTCGTCGGAACCGGGTGCGTCGTCGGGGGCGGGCCCGGGACGCGGCACGGCGGCGGCACCGGTTCGCTCCTCCGGCGCGCCCCCGCCATCACGGTCACGGCGCGACGCGCCCCACCCGAATCCGGCTTTCGGCTTCCGGGGAGCCGGAGCCTCCCGCCCCTCGTCCGCGCCGGGGCCGGCCTCCTTCGGCTCCTTGCGCAGCAGCCCGCTCCGGGGCCGGGGCAGCCCCCGCCGCTGCGGCTCGCCGCTCCCCTCCCCCGTCCGGGCGGACGGCAGCGGGACCGTGCCGTCGGCGGACCGCGCCGCCGCGGCGACCAGTTCGTCCGGGCTGCCCAGCCTCCCGATGATGCGCCGCACGGTCGCCGGGGAGTCCGCGCCCTCCGTGGCCCGGCGGCGGTCGATCTCGCCCCGCAGCGTCGAGACGAGCCGCATCCGGGCGCCCGACGAGAGCTGTTGCTGCTGAGCCAGGTCGCCGACCCGGCTCAGGTAGTCGTACACGAGCTGGTCGCTCTCGATCCCCACGCGGTGCATCCCCTCTACCCGGCCCTGCCCCGACGGTAGCGTTCCAGCGGCTACCGTGGGACGGATGGGGACGACCACACCACCGCGCACGCTCGCCGAAGCCCTGCGCGCCCGGGGCGACGAATCGCTGGCCGGGCTGCTGCGCGCCCGCCCCGACCTCCTCAACCCGGTGCCGAACGACATCACCCAGCTCGCCACGCGGGCCGGCACCCGGGCGTCCGTCGTCCGCGCGCTGGAGCATCTGGACCGGTTCGCGCTGCAGACCGCCGAGGCACTGGCGGTGGCCCCGGACCCGGCCCCGTACGACACGCTGCTCTCCCTGCTCACCGGCGACGGACTCGACGACGGCGACCAGCGCGACGACGTGGGCGCCGCGATCACCGCCGCGCTGCCGGGCGCGCTGGCGACGCTGCGCGAACAGGCCCTGGTCTGGGGCGAGGACGACCGGCTGAGGCTGGTGCGCACCGCCCGCGAACTGCTCGCGCCGTCCCCGCAGCACCACTCCCCCACCGGCCTGGGCCCCACGGTCACCGAGGCGACGGCGGGCATGTCGCCGGGCCGCCTGCAGGAGATCCTGACGGCGACGGGCCTGCCTGCCACGCACGACCCGGTCTCGGCGGTGGCCGCGCTGTCCGCCCTGTTCACGGACCGGACGCGGATGGCGGGGCTGCTGGACACGGCCCCGGTGGAGGCGCTGTCGGTGCTGGACCGGCTGGTGTGGGGCCCGCCGTACGGGGAGGTCACGCCCAACCCGACTCCCCCCGTGAAGTGGCTGCGCGACCGGGGCCTGTTGCTGCCGGTGTCCACCCGCACGGTGGTGTTGCCGCGCGAGGCGGCGCTCCACCTCCGCGCCGGGCGCGCGCACCGGACGCCGGAACCGGTCCCCCCGGTCGTCGCGGCGGCCGCCGAACGCGATCCACAGGCTGTGGACAGGGCGGCGGCTGGCCAGGCGTTCACGGCGCTGTCCACGATCGAGGAGCTGCTGAAGCTCTGGAACGGCGGCGGCCCGGCGATCCTGCGCGCGGGCGGCCTGAGCGTACGGGAGCTGAAGCGCGCCGCGACGGCGTTGGACGTCACCGAGCCGATCGCCGCGTTCTGGATCGAACTGGCCTACGGAGCGGGCCTGTTGGCATCCGACGGGGAGACCGACGAGCGGTACGCGCCGACGCCCGCGTCCGACGAGTGGCTCGACCTGTCCGCCGAGGACCGCTGGACGCACCTGGCGACCGCCTGGCTCGCCGCCACCCGGACCCCGGGCCTGGTCGGCGGCCAGGACGCCAAGGGCCGGGCGCTGTCCGCGCTCGGCCCGGAGCTGGACCGCTCGGCCGCCCCCGACGTGCGCCGCCGGGTCCTCTCCCTCTTCACCGAACTCCCGCCGGGCACCGCGCCGGACGCCGAGTCGCTGCTGCGACGACTGCGCTGGGAACGCCCGTTGCGCGGCGGAGCGACCACCTCCACCACCTCGACCTCGACGGAGGGGGCGGACCTCCGCTCCCGCCTCGCCCTGTGGACGCTCAACGAGGCGGAGCTGCTGGGCATCACGGGCCGGGGCGCGCTCTCCGCACAGGCCCGCGCACTGCTGGAGGAGGGCGAGGAGGCGGGGGCGGCGCTGCTCGCCCCGCTGATCCCCGACCCCCTGGACCACGTCCTGCTCCAGGCCGACCTGACGGCGGTGGCGCCGGGCCCGTTGGAACGCCCTCTCGCGGAGACCCTCTCCGTCCTGGCCGACGTCGAGTCGAAGGGCGGGGCGACGGTGTACCGCTTCACGCCCGGCTCGGTGCGCCGCGCCCTGGACGCCGGCCAGGCGGCGGCCGACCTGCACGCGTTCCTGGCCGCGCACAGCCGTACGCCGGTACCGCAGCCGCTGAGCTACCTCATCGACGACGTGGCCCGCCGCCACGGCCACCTGCGGATCGGGGCGGCGTCGGCGTACGTACGCTGCGACGACGAGGCGGTCCTCAACGAGATCCTGGCCGACCGCCGCTCCACCGGACTCCGGCTCCGCCGCCTGGCCCCCACGGTCCTGGCCTCCCAGTCCGACCCCGGCTCCCTCCTCGAAGCCCTGCGCGACATGGGGTACGCCCCGGCCGCCGAATCCGCCGAGGGCGACGTCCTGATCACCCGGACCGGCGCCCGCCGCACCCCGCCCCGCACACCCCCGGTCCCGGTCCCGGAAGGCC
>NZ_JAFEUF010000556.1 GCF_016901035.1 Streptomyces durocortorensis | reverse complement strand
GGCGCGGGGAGGGTCAGGAACCGTGGGGGTGCCTGCGGTGCGCCCCACTCTCGCGAGGCCCGGCACGACCGTCAATACTTGTGACTGAGAGCGCTCTCAAAAATTCCGAGTCTTCACAACTCGACGCCCCGAAGCGGTACTTGCCGGAACCGAGCGGGTGCGAACCGTGACCGGAAGGGGGCATTCCCGGCCAAGAGGTGAACGGGCCCGCGAGCCGGACCGCGCACATCCGACTTGGACTAACGCACCGGGGTTGTTGGACGGAGTCGGCCCCCGGGCCCGAACTTCGTTGACGGTGTCCGGACACGGCGACTACTCAGGGGTCATGTCGCCAAGATTCCCTCGCCCCGGCCTGGTCGCCGCGGCCTCCGCAGCCGTCCTGGCGCTCGTGGGGGCCGCCCTCCCCGCCGCAGCCACCGCCCCACCCAGGCAACCCCGGGGGGGAGGTGGTGTGGGGGGGGGGGGGGGGGGCCCCCCCCCCCCCCC
>NZ_JAFEUF010000555.1 GCF_016901035.1 Streptomyces durocortorensis | reverse complement strand
TCGGGCTGGAAGGGCCTGCTGTGACGGTGGACACGGCGTGTTCGTCGTCGTTGGTCGCGGTCCATCTCGCGGTGCAGGCGCTGCGCAACGGCGAGTGCGACATGGCTCTGGCCGGCGGTGTGACCGTGATGGCCGGCACGAGCATCTTCGCCGAGTTCAGCCGCCAGGGCGGGCTGGCCGAGGACGGGCGCTGCAAGGCGTTCGCCGAGGCGGCGGACGGCACGGGCTGGTCCGAGGGCGCCGGAGTACTGGTGCTGGAGCGCCTGTCCGACGCGGTCCGGCACGGGCACGAGGTGCTGGCGGTGGTGCGGGGGAGCGCGGTCAACCAGGACGGTGCGTCGAACGGTCTCACGGCGCCCAGCGGCCCGTCCCAGGAGCGGGTGATCCGGCAGGCCCTGGAGAGCGCGGGGCTGACGCCGTCGGACGTGGACGTGGTGGAGGCGCACGGCACCGGAACCCGCCTGGGCGACCCGATCGAGGCGCAGGCACTGCTGGC
>NZ_JAFEUF010000554.1 GCF_016901035.1 Streptomyces durocortorensis | reverse complement strand
TTCCCGCTCTCCGCCACCAAGCTCCCCGCCCTGCGCTCCCCCCACCGCGGCGAGCGGTCCCCGGCGCACTGCCGGGGCGAGTGCGGCCTGCCGGGCCACGGGGTGCACGACGCCACCACCGACCCCGCGGCCGTCCGCGCCCTCTTCGCCGCCGCGCCCCGGGCCACCGGCTACGGCATCGCCTGCGGGCGCGTCCCGCACCGCCTCATCGGCATCGACCTGGACGTCGACCCCGCGTACGGCAGCGACGCGGCCGGCGCGCTGCGGCAGCTGGCCCTCCAGCACCTGTTCACCATCCCGGCGACGGTCACGGTGCTCACTCCGAGCGGCGGCCGCCACCTCTGGCTGACCGGCCCCGCCGACGCGACGGTCCCCAACTCCGCCGGCCGCCTCGCCCCGGGCATCGACATCCGCGGCAGCGGCGGCTACCTGGTCGGCCCCGGCTCGGTCACCGCCCACGGCCGCTACCGCCTCGCCCCCGGCACCGCCCACCTCACTCCGGCCCCGTGCCCCCG
>NZ_JAFEUF010000553.1 GCF_016901035.1 Streptomyces durocortorensis | reverse complement strand
AGCCTCGCCCTGCCCGTCCCCGCAGTCTCCGCCGCGTACCCGATGGCCAACCCCGGCTACGGCAAACGCTCCGCTCCGGACCAACAGGCCCGCGCGCGCGACGACTTCGCGCTCCTCCCGATCCGCGAACGCTACGTCGCCGGATTCGTCGACCACCTCCCCGAAGGTGCCGCGATGAGCGTGAAGCAACTGGCCAAGCAGCTCCCGCTCTACGGACAGCAGGCCATCTCCAGCGCCCTGAACGCCCTCTCCGTCGCCGGACACCTGCGGCGCGTACGGTGCTCCGTCGGCGCGGGCGACGAAACCCGCTGGGTCTCCCGGACCTTCTGGTCCCGCACCGCGCGCGACAACGAGTGGTGGAACACCTACCTCGCCACCGAGACCGCCACCCAATGCGCAGCCCCCACGGCCGCGCCGGAAGCTCCCGCAACGCCTGCGGAGCCCCCGGCCCCCGCCTCCGTACCGCTGCAGCGCACCCCGCCCGAGGCGGCCCCGGACCCGGCACCCACGACATC
>NZ_JAFEUF010000552.1 GCF_016901035.1 Streptomyces durocortorensis | reverse complement strand
GTCCCCGCCCCCGGCATCCGTGCTGACCGTGAGCGTCCCCTCGCCATCGCGCCATGTCCTCATGGGCACCGACCGTAGCCCCCGGCGGACGCGCCCGGACCCCGAACGGCGACGCTTGGGCCCCGGTCGGCCGCTCTGGGCCCTCGGGCCCAAGACCCCTGTTCCCGAGGCCCGTTAGGGTCGTCCCGTGGACGCCGCGCTGCTCGCCCTCGCCGCGGTCTGGGGTGCCGTCACCGGACTGCTGATCCCGCGTGCCGCCTACCGGTTCGCCGTCGAGCCGGAGGAGCCCTGGCGTACGGCATGCCCCGCCGGCCACCCGCTCACCGGTCCGGCGCGCGGCTGGCTCGGCCCGGCCCGGTGCGCGCCCTGCACCGCAGGACCGGGAGCGCTCGCCGTACCCGGGGCCGACACCGCCACCGGCCGACCGGGTGCCGAACCCGAACCCGAGGCCGAACCCAGGCCCGGGCCCGGCACCGAACCGAGCCACAACCCAGGAACGCCCGCCCCGGAAGACCTGCCCGC
>NZ_JAFEUF010000551.1 GCF_016901035.1 Streptomyces durocortorensis | reverse complement strand
CGCCGGAGGGGCTGAGAAGGCGCACCCGGAGACTCGGCCTCCGGTTCGCCGAAGGCCGGTTGGGCGTCGTGCCACGGGGCGTCCGTGCTGCGCACCCGGGGCGGCGGCGACGGCGTGTCCCCGGGCGTGTCCGACGCCGGGCGCTGGCTGGCAGAGCCGTCGGAGGCGGAGCGGGACCGGCGGGCCGGGGCGGTCCCCGTCCCGCCCGGCTCCGGGCGCTGGCTGGCCGAGCCGCCAGAGGCCGACCGGGAGCGGCGGGCCGGGGCGGTCGGAGTTTCCGCAGGGCCTTCGGAGGGCCGCTGCTGGCTGGCCGACCCCTCCGAGGCCGACCGGGAACGACGCGGGCGGGCCGCCGCAGGCGTCTCCGGCGCCTCGGGTGGCTTCGGTGCCGCTGGAGCCTCCGGTGCCGCTGGAGCCTCCGGTGCCGCAGCGGCCTCCGGCGTCACGGGCGTTGCCGGGGCCTCCGACGCCTCGGGCCTCTCGGGGGTCACGGGGGTCACGGGGGCAGCCTCCGCACCCGCCCCCGTCCCCGTCCC
>NZ_JAFEUF010000550.1 GCF_016901035.1 Streptomyces durocortorensis | reverse complement strand
TCAGCCAAAACCCCCTCCACAATCACGTGCGCATTGGTACCACTGACACCGAACGAGGAGATTCCGACCCGGCGGGGTTCTTCGGAGTCGGGCCACGGCCGGTTCTCGGTGAGCAGTTCGACGCTGCCCGAGGTCCAGTCGACGTGCGGGCTGGGCGCGTCGACGTGGAGGGTCCTGGGGAGCACGCCGTGCCGCATCGCCTGAACCATCTTGATCACTCCGGCCACGCCGGAAGCGGCCTGGGTGTGGCCGATGTTGGACTTCAGTGAGCCCAGGTAGAGGGGTTCGGTGCGGTCCTGGCCGTAGGTGGCGAGCAGCGCCTGCGCCTCGATCGGGTCGCCCAGGGTCGTTCCGGTGCCGTGTGCTTCGACGGCGTCGACGTCAGCGGCGGAGAGCCGGGCGGCGGCCAGGGCGTCCAGGATGACGCGTCGTTGGGCGGGTCCGTTGGGGGCGGTGAGGCCGTTGGAGGCGCCGTCGGAGTTGACCGCGCTGCCGCGCACGACCGCCAGCACCCGGTGCCCGTTGCGGCGCGCGTCGGAG
>NZ_JAFEUF010000549.1 GCF_016901035.1 Streptomyces durocortorensis | reverse complement strand
GGCGGGGTGGGGCGCACGGGGCGCCGCCGCCCACCAGAGTAGACAAGAAGGCCCCGCGCCGGGCAGGGGCTCAGCCGCCGGAGGGGGTGTCGTCGCTTCCGGCGCCGCGCGTCTCGGCGAGGGCGCGCAGGGAGCGGGCGTCGCGGATGGCCTGCTGCTTGGCCATGCCGGGCTGGATGCCGAGGGCGGGCATGCTGGTGCCGTCGCTGAGGTCGAGGAAGACCCAGGGGTCGCCGGAGCGCAGGTTGACGCGGAGGATCTCCTCCCAGGCCAGCCTGCGGGTCCGGGTGATGTTGACGACGGTGACCCCGGTGTCGTCGGCGGTGACCCTGGGCCTGCTGAGCAGGGCCAGGACGCCGAGGAAGAGCGCCGCGACGAAGACGAAGCTGGCCCGCTCCCCCGCGTTGAGCCGATCCAGCATCAGCGCGATGACGGTGATGACGAGGAACATCGCCACGCCCACGCTCAGCAGGACCACCCGGGTGAGGGTGGGCCGGAAGGTGACCGGCAGGGTGGGGAGTTCGGGGCTGGGCGCGGCCATCGGGG
>NZ_JAFEUF010000548.1 GCF_016901035.1 Streptomyces durocortorensis | reverse complement strand
GTCGGGGGCGGGGCGATCGGGCGCCGGGCGGTCAGGCACCGGGCGGTCAGGCGCCGGGCGATCGGGCGCCGGGCGGTCGGGCGCCGGGTTCGGCGCGTAGCCCGAGGCGGGCCTGCCCGAGCCCGAGCCCGAGCCCGAGCCGGAATCCGAGGCGGGCCCCCGTGAGCCCGAACCCGAGGCGGAATCCGAGGCCGGCTCCTCCGAGACCGGGCCCGAGGCGGGTCCGCCCGTGGCGTGGCCCGGGCCCGGCCCGAGGTGCAGGCTCACGCCCGGGGGCTCCGGAGCAGCGGGCCGAGGCGGCACGGGCGGGGCCTTGTCCCCGTCCGGCGAAGGCGGAAGCTCGGCGTCCGGGCGCGGCGACGTCTCGTCGCCCGCCGGCGGCACCGCCCCCTCCCGGACCGGGCCGAACAGTGGAGGCGGAGTGCCCCGGTCCGCCCGGGTGGGCAACGGAGGCAGCAGCTCCGCGTCCCGGCGCGGCGGAGTCTCGTCGCCCGCCGGCGGCACCGCCTCCTCCCGGACCGGGCCGAACAGCGGGGGCGGGGTTCCCTTGCCCGGCGGGGCGAAGAGGGA
>NZ_JAFEUF010000547.1 GCF_016901035.1 Streptomyces durocortorensis | reverse complement strand
GGGGCGGCCGGGCGCCGGGGCCCCGGCGGCACGGCCGCCCGCCGGCCCCCCCCCCCGCCCCCCCCCCCCCCCCCCCCCCCCCCCCCGGGGCCGGGCGGAAGGGGGATGCCGGAGGCGCCCCCACCGGACCCGAGGCGGACGGGATCAGCGATGGCCGGTGACTCCGCGGCGCCGGAACCCTCCACGTCGGCGCGGGCCGAGGCCGGGACCGCGGTCGTCGGAGATTCCGCGGCCCCGCAACCGCCCGCACCGGGCCCCGGCGGGGCGGCATCGGCGGCGACCGCCGGTCCCACGGCCCTGGAGGCCTTGCGGGTGCCGGAGGATCTGTCGGCTCGGGTGCCGGCCGAGCAGCGGGGTGCGGGGCGGGACGACGTACGGCTGCTCGTGTCGCGGGGGCGGGCCGTCTCGCATCGTGCGTTCCGCGAACTGCCCGGGGAGCTGCGGGCGGGGGACGTACTGGTGGTGAACACGTCCATCACGTTGCCCGCCGCGGTGAACGGGCGCGTCGGCGGGGAGCGGGTCGTCGTGCACTTCTCGACGCGGGGTGCGGACGGGCGGTGGGCGGTGGAGCTGCGG
>NZ_JAFEUF010000054.1 GCF_016901035.1 Streptomyces durocortorensis | reverse complement strand
GCTCGAAGGACACGGCCGTCCCGTCTCGGCGGGGGCGCCCGGGCCCGCCCGGGGTGTCACCGGGCGGGCCCGTCCCCGCGCTACGCGGGGCTCCTGCCTTCAGCGGCAGGAGTCGCTTACTTCTCGGCCGCGGTGTCGGCCTCGACGGCGTCGTCGAAGGGGTTCTCGACGAGGGCGTTCGAGTGGGTGGCGGAGAGGTGGGCGAGCTGACCCTGGTCGGCGATCGGGCTGAACACCTTGTTGTGCTCCATGAGATGGATCTCCATTCGGTCGGATCGATCGGGTGTCGGTCGCGGCGGTGGTGCGTGCCGCAGCACAGACACTAATGAATATGATTTTCATTCCGCAATAGCCGGAGAGGATCGAGAGGGTGATCTGGGTAACAGACGGGCCAGCCGCCCTCGTCATCGATCCCCACCCGGCCGTCCACGCCGAGGACTTCGGCCAGCAGGCGACGGTTGACCACCTCGGCCGGGGGTCCGTCGGCGGCGACGCGGCCCTCCCGGAGCGCGACGATCCGATCGGCGAAGCGAGCGGCGTGGTTGAGGTCGTGCAGCACCATCACCACCGTCAGCCGGCGTTCCGCGCGGAGCCGTACGACTGTCTGGAGCACCTCCAGCTGGTGCCGCAGATCGAGATAGGTGGTCGGCTCGTCAAGGAAGAGCACGGGCGCGTCCTGGGCCAGCGCCATGGCCAGCCGGACACGTTGGCGTTCGCCTCCCGACAACGCGTCCACGGGCCGGTCGGCCCAGGCGGTGACACCGACGTCCGCGAGCGCCCGGGATGTCACCTCGTCGTCGCCCTCCCGCAGCATCCCGAGCGGTCCCCGGGTGGCATAGCGCCCCTGCCGCACGAGTTGCCGCACAGTCAGTCCAGGCACGGACGGTGCCGACTGGTGCAGCAGCGCCACGCGCCGGGCGGCGGTGCGGCGGGACAGCCGCGCCACGTCGTCGCCGTCGAGCAGGACGCGCCCGCCGCTCGGAGTGAGCAGTCCGGCGGCGAGTTTGAGGAAGGTGCTCTTGCCGCAGCCGTTGAGCCCGATCAGGGCGACCAGTTCGCCCGTCCGGATGCTCAGGTCCACCCCGCGCAGCACCGGGCGTCCGGGGTAGCCGAAGGCCAGATCCTCCGCCCGGACGACCTCCGGGGTTTTCGGTGTCGCGCTCGTCATCGCGCTCTTCTCCACTGTTCTCTCCCTCGCTCTCTCCGCTCTCTCCGCTCTCTCCCTCATCTCTCGTCCGCCCGTCGCCGCGCCACGACCATCAGCAGCCCCGCCCCCACGCAGGTCGTCAGGGCGCCGACCGGGAGGGTCAGCCGGTCCGCGTCGAACGCGGTGGCCAGCAGCGGGGACAGCAGTTGGGCAACGGTGTCCGCGCCGCACACCACGGCCGCGCCGAGCAGTGCGGCACCCGGAAGCGTGACGCGCAGATCGGCGCCGAAGACGGCCAGCGCCAGATGGGGCACCAGCAGTCCCACGAACCCGAGGGCGCCCACCGCCGACACGGCACCGGCCGTCAGCGCCACCGCGCACACGAGTGCCGCTCCCCGGCCCCGACCGGTGGCCAGACCTGCGGCGGCGGCCTGCTCGTCACCGCAGCGCAGCAGGGTCAACGGCCCGGCGAGCAGCCAGGCCGCCGCGCCCCAGAAGGCGGCCCACGGCCAGAGCAGATTCCAGTGCTGCCAGACCCGGCCCTCGGTGGAGCCGATCAACCACTGCACGACACTGCCGAGTTCGCCGGGGGCCACGAGCAGGACCACTGCGGTGAGTCCGGCGAGCACCGCCGACACGAGGACCCCGTAGACGGCGGTCTGCTCCGGGTCGCCCCGGTCCCGCCCTGCGAGCAGCCACAGCAGGCCCGCCCCGGCGAAGCCGCCGACGCAGGCCGCCACGACCACGGCCGTGGGGGACTCCCAGCCCGCGAGGCCGAGGCCGGTCGCGGTCACCGCACCGAGCACCGCGCCGGGCGTGACGCCGGTGACCTCGGGTCCGGCCAGCGGGTTGCGCAGAGCAGACTGGAGCACGAGTCCGGCCACCCCGAGGCAGGCCCCGGCAACCAGGGCCACCAGCATGCGGGGCAAACGGAGTTGGAGCACGATGTGCTCGGCGGTGGGATCGTCGCCGACCCCGAGCAGCACGGCACGTACGCCCTCGGGAGTGACGCCCCGGCCGGCGAAGAGCCCGGCGCAGGCGACCGCGGCGACGAGCAGCGCCAGGCCGCCCATCCGGACGCCCGGCGCACGCAGGGCCCGGCGGGCGCGGTGGGCCGGGTCGGGCGCGGTGTCGACCAAGGTCATCGTTCCGCCTTCCGCAGTACGGGAGCGGGGACGTCCGGCAGCGCCACCGGTGCGGGCAGGGGAACGGGCTCCCGGCCCCGGGCGGGCCGGCACCCCCGCTTCAGCAGCAGGACCCCGACCGGCACCCCGACCAGTGCGGTCCAGGCGCCAACCGGCGTCTCGACCGGGGCGAGCGCCAGCCGGGCCGGCTGGTCGGCGCAGAGCACGACGATCGCGCCGCAGACGGCGGACCGGACGAGCCACCCGGCCGCGCCGCCGTCCGGGCTCAGGCGGCGTGCGAGGTGCGGGGCGAGGAAGCCGACCCAGGCCACCGGTCCGCAGACCGCGACGACAGGGGCGATGAGGACGACGGCGATGCCGAGCGCGGCCACCCGCGCCCGCTCCACCCGTACGCCCAGCGCACGGGCGTCGTCGTCGCCCAGCCGCAGCACCCCGAGCACCGGCACGCACAGCACCAGCGCCGGGACGGCCACGGCGAGCCAGGGCAGCAGACCGGTGACGTCGTCCCAGGTGCGGGCGGACAGACTGCCCAGCAGATAGCGGTAGATGAGCTGGAGGTCGAGCTGGTCGGCCATGACCATGAGCACCAGCAGACCCGCCTGGAGCGCGGCGGCCACGGCTGCCCCGGTCAGCAGGACGGCCGAGGGACTCCGCCCGAAACCGGCGGCGACCAGGGTGAGCAGACCGCCGAGCGCCGCCCCCGCCAGGGCGAGGAACGGCTGCAACCCGAGGGGCACGGCCAGGGAGAGGACCAGCGGCGCGGCGACGCCCAGGGCGGCCCCGGAGGAGACCCCCAGCATCTCCGGCACGGCCAGCGGATTGCGCAGGGCCTCCTGGAGGACGAGGCCCGCCGCCCCCAGGCAGGCGCCCGCGATCAGGGCCAACACCATCCGGGGCAGCCGGAGTTCGGTGACGACGAGCCCTGCGAGCCCGTCGGACCCCAGCGTGGCCGGGAGCCTGGCGGGCGGGACGTACGGCGTGCCGAGGCTGAGCGCGCAGACCGCGCTCACCAGGGCGGCCGCGCCCAGGCAGAACAGCGTCGCAGGCGGACGCCTCACCGCAGTGCGGCCGTCGCCTCGTCGAGGACGACGCCCAGGGACCGGGTGCCGCGCCCCTTGGCCCACACCTCGGAGTCGACCTCGATGACCTTGCCGTTCTTCACGGCCGGGATACGGGACCAGAGGGGGTTCTTCGCCAGCTTGTCGGACAGCTTGCCGTCCGGCGCGCCGAAGGACAGGGTCTCCACGAACAGGACGTCGACGTCGCGGGCGAGGATCTCCTCCAGGCTGTAACTGCCGTCGACGCCCCGGCTCTTCCAGGGGTAGTGGGAGATCTTCGGGAACAGTCCGGCCGCCACATCGGTCTCCGGGGTGGCCACCCCGAAGTTCTCGTCGCTGCCGAAGACGATCAGGGAAGTCTTGTCGCTCTTTTCCTTCTCCGCCCGGGCCAGGCGGGTACGGAAGGTCTTCTCCGCCTTCTCGCCCTCTGCCGTGCGGCCGGTGAGCGCGGCGAGGTCCCGCAGGTAGCCGACGCTGTCCTGCCAGGATCCGGGCTGCACCGGCCAGAAGGTCGTGGCGCCCTTCAGCGCGGGGGCCAGCTTGCCGTGCGTGTCCTCCAGGCCGATGACCAGGTCGGGCTTGTGGGACAGGATCGCCTCCACCTCGGGGCTGAGGAAGCCGCCGGGCACGACCGGTATCTTCGCCGCCTTCTCCTTGCCGAGGAACTCCGGGTGCGCGAGCACCTGGGAATTGGTGGCAGTGGGGGTCAGGCCCAGCTCGACGAGGATGTCGTCGCAGAGGGCGACCAGGCAGACGATCTTCTCCGGCGGCTTCGGCAGGGAGACCGTGACGCCCTTGGCGTCGGTGATCCGGGTGGCGGCCTCGATGGGCCGCACCTCCGTGCTCGTAAGGGCTCCGGCACCGGCCGCAGCGGCCGGCGCCCCGGGGTCGGGGTCGGCGTTCTCGGTGCCGCAGCCGGCCAGCACGCCTCCCAGTACGGCGATCGCGGCCCAGCGGCGGACTCTCAGCGCGGTTCGTGGCATCGACGGTCCCTCAACGTTCCTGTGCGGTCCCGGGGATGCGGCAGAGCGGGCGGCGGAGTCCCGGGAGCGATCCCCACCACAAGCCGGAACCTTACACATGATTATCATTTCCAATAAAGTCAGCGAGGTTTCCGCCGATCCCAGGAGTCCGCCATGCCGCACACCCCACACCTCTCGCCCCACGCTCCGCCGCGTCTGCTGGTCTCCGACCATGTCGCGGGGCGGATCAGCCTGCTGGACCTCCCGGACGGCACGGAGCGGGCGGAGTTGAACCACCGGCACCTCTCCGAGCACGCGGGCTTCCTCGCCCTGCCGGACGGCCTCACGGCCTGCGTGGACGACCGGGCGGGCGAGTTGCTGGTCCTCGACCCCTACGGTCCGGACGCCGGCCGGCCGCTGGTGCGGCGGCGGATACCGGTCGCCGTCCCCGCCGAGCATCTGGCGGCGGACCCGGGAGGGCGGCGCCTCGCGGTGACGACCGGCCTCGGCCGCAACGAGGAGGCGTGGACGGGACTGCTGACGGCCGTCGATCTCGACGCACCGGACGGCGCCGTCGCCGTACGCGTACGGGGGCGGACCGGCGAGCCGGGGGTCACGGTCCTCGGCGGTCCGTCCCCGCTCGTGGTGCTGCGCCACCGGGAGCCGGGCGAACTACTGGTCCACCGGCACCCGGAGCTGATGCGCTCGGCCCCCTCCTGCCCACCGGCGGCACCGGCGCGGCGGATCGCCCTGCCGGACGGCGACGGACACGGCGACGCCCATGACCCGCTCACCGGGCGGGTGTTCGCCGCCGCGGGGTCGGGGGTGCACCGCGCACGGCGGAAGGGGGACGACCTCGCCGCCGAAGACCCCCTCTCCTGGTCCGCCGACGGGCGGTCCGGCGGGCGCGGCTACTACCTGCGGCTCGACCCCGTACGGCGGATGCTGTGGTCGTGCGTGCGGGGCGGGTCGGGCGACCCCGGGCATTGGCCGGACTGGTCCAACGACGCCTGGTGGCACCACCTCGACACGGGGGCCACGGGCCGGCTGGAGCTGGGCCCCGGACTGGTGTTCCGGCTCGCGGTGACCTCCCGGCACATCGCGTACGCCCGGGTCCACCCGGACGGCGACGAACTCATCCTGCTCTCCGCGCCCCCGGCCGCCGGATCCCGCCCGGAGGTCGGCGCGCGGCTGCCCCTGCCCGCCATGGCGGGTGCGCCGCAACCCGGCGGAACCCCCTGGGACGGCGTGCAGCGGCGGGCCGTCGCCGCCTCCCCCGGCGGGGGTCTGGTCGCGGTCAGCCGGGGCGGCCACGGCGAGGTCCATGTCTTCGACGCGGACCGGGCGGCCCCGCTCACGACCCTGACCGTCCCGACACCCCTGGACGACGGGGGCCATCTCGCCCTGGTCACGCCCGGGGACGGAGCGGACGCCGATCCGGTCGGCCGCTGAGAGCGGCGTCGCGGGTGGGGGCACGGCGAGGTCCGCCGTGCCACCACCCGCCCTTGCGGCGAGCTCAGCCCGGGGGCACCGGGGCGGCGGCCGACGTCACCAGGAGGACTTGGTGACCCCTGGCAGGAACCCCGCGTGGGCCTGCTGACGCATCCGGACCCGGGAGAGGCCGAACCTGCGCAGGTACCCCCGGGGCCTGCCGTCGACGCTGTCCCGGTTCCGGACCCGGGTGGCGCTGGCATCGCGTGGCTGACGCCGCAACTCCTCGACGGCCGCGACCCGTTCGCCCTCCGGCGTACCGGGCCGGCGGATGATCTCCTTCAGCTCGGCCCTGCGGGCCGCGTAGCGCTCGACGGTCGCCCGGCGCCTGTCGTTCTGGGCGATCTTGCTCTTCTTCGCCATCAGGCCCTCCCTCCCCGTGTCCTCGCCATCAGACCTTCCCTCCTCGCGCGCGGATGCGTGCGACCGCGGCTTCGATGCCGATGCTGTCCACGGTCTTGATCGCCCGGGCGCTCAGCGTGAGGCGCACATAGCGCCCCTCACCGGGCAACCAGTACCGCTTGCGCTGGATATTCGGGTCGAACCGGCGGGACGTCCGGCGGTGCGAGTGGGAGATGTTGTTGCCGAATCCCGGCTTGGAGCCGGTCAGTTGGCAGTGGGCGGACATGAAAGTTACCTGCCTCTCCTTCGACGCATCCATTATTGAAAATGGAAACCATTGCCATATAGTAGCGCCCATGGCTCGCAACGATGTACGCCCGATCATCAAGCTCCGCTCCACCGCAGGGACCGGCTACACCTACGTCACCCGTAAGAACCGGCGGAACGACCCCGACCGGATGGTCCTGCGCAAGTACGACCCGGTCGCCCGCCGCCATGTCGACTTCCGCGAGGAGCGCTGAAGCGCTCCCCCGGCCCGCCCTGCCCCTGAAGCCCCACCTCGAGGACACCGTCATGAAGCCCGGAATCCACCCCTCCTACGGCCCCGTCGTCTTCCGCGACAAGGCCGCCGACTTCGCGTTCCTGACCCGCTCGACCATGGCCAGCGACCGCACCGTCACCTGGGAGGACGGCAACACCTACCCGGTGGTCGACGTGGAGATCTCCTCCGCGAGCCACCCCTTCTACACCGGCACCGCCCGCGTCCTGGACACCGCCGGACGCGTCGAGCGCTTCGAGCGCCGTTACGGACGCGGTGAGGCCCGGTGAGCGGGCACCGCACGGAACTGCCCGTCGTCATCGTCTGCGGCCTGCACTCCGAGGCGCGCCGCGACGTGGTGGAAGGGCTGCTGCGGGACGTACCGCACAGCGTCGCGCTGCACCACGACCTGTCGACGGCCACCGCCGGGACGGTCCACCGCTCCCTGCGGGACGCCGGCGGCGAGCTGACCTCCGGGGAAGCTCCGCTGGTGAACGCATGCGCCTGCTGCGCGCTGCGCGAGGACCTCGTCCCGGAACTCGAACGGCTCGCGGCGGACGGGGTGACCCGGCTCGCCGTCCTGGAGCTGTGGGACTCGGTCGAGCCGAAGTCCATGGCCGAGGTGATCGCCGCGCACACCGACGCGGCCGAGGTGACCAACGTGTTCGCGGCGGTCGACCCCACACTCGTCCTGCCCTGCCTCTCCAACGGCGACGATCTCGCCGAGGCCGGGCTCGCGGCCGCGCCGGCCGACCAGCGGACCATCGGCGACACCTGGGCCCGGCAGGTGGAGTACGCCCCCGTCCTGGCCGTGGCGGCGAGCCCGGCGGCCGACGACGAGGACCGCGCGCTGATCCGGCAGTTGAACCCGATGGCTCGTCAGGCACGGTCCGGATCAGCCGAGTTGGCCCGACTCGCGTTCGCCGGGTTCGACGTGGAGGCGGCGGCAGCGGGCCAGCACCCGGCCTGCGCGCTGCTGCCGCAGGAGGCGGAGGAGGCCGGGGTGGGCACGCTGGTCTGGCGGCGGCACCGGCCCTTCCACCCCGAGCGCCTGCTCGACGCGCTGGAGGACCTGAGTTGCGCGGCGGCGCGCAGCCGGGGCCGGTTCTGGCTCGCGGACCGGCCCGACACCCTGCTCTCCTGGGATGCCGCGGGCGGCGCGCTCTGTGTGGAAAACACCGGCCCCTGGCTCGCCTCGCTCCCGGACGCCGCCTGGTCCACGGTGCCGCCCTACCGGCGGGCGGCCGCCGCACTGGACTGGCACCCCGAGCACGGCGACTGCTGCCAGCACCTGGTCTTCGTCTCCCCCGGCCTCGACCGCGAGGGACTGACCGGTCTGCTGGACTCCTGCCTGCTCACGGACGAGGAGTACGGGTCGGGGCGGGAGGCGTGGAAGAGCCTGCCCGCCGCGTTCGACGCCCTCCTCGACCCGGTCCACTGACCTCGCACGCACACCCACCACCCCTCAGCACACCCGGCACACCCACCACTCCGAGCGCACCCAGCGCACCTAGCACGAGGAAGCCTCATGGCACGTCAACAGGACCCCCGCAAGCCGCTCAAGAACCGGCCGAACCCCCTGGATGCCGCCGGGATCACGTACATCGACTACAAGGACACCGACCTGCTGCGGCGGTTCATCTCCGACCGGGGCAAGATCCGCAGCCGCCGGGTCACCCGGATCAGCGCCCAGCAGCAGCGCCAGATGGCAGCCGCCATCAAGAACGCCCGCGAGATGGCCCTGCTCCCGTACTCCGGATCCGCGGCGGGCAAGTAGCACGCGGTGCCCCCGCGAGGTCCCCGCCCCGCGGCGGGGGCGCGTTCACGGCTCGGGATGCACCACCACGGCACCCCGGCGACCATGGACGCATGGGCAGAGACATCCCGGAGAAGAGCGCCCCGGGTCCGACGTCGTCGGATCCGGGAACAGCGGGCCGACCGGGCGGTCCGCCGAACCAGGGCCTCGCGCTCGCCGCCATGCTGTTCGCCGTGTCGATGACGTTCATCGACCAGACCATCGTCGCGATCGCCGCCCCCGACATCATCGACGAACTCGGGCTCACCTCCTCACAGATGCAGTGGGTCGTCAACGCCTATCTGCTCACGCTCGCCGCCTTCTTCGCGCTGGGCGGGCGGTTGTCCGACATCTTCGGGCACCGCCGCGTGATGCTGATCGGCACGCTGACCTTCGTCATCGCCTCCGCGCTCTGCGGCGCGGTGCCCTCCGGCGACATCGCGCAGGCGTGGCTGATCGGCTTCCGGGCCGTCCAGGGCATCGGTGCGGCCCTGATGTTCCCCGCCGCGCTCGCCGTGGTCATCGCCGTCTTCCCGGTGGAGCGGCGCGGGCGGGCGCTGGCGCTCTTCTTCGGGGTCTCCGGGGCGCTCACGGCGGTCGGGCCGCTGCTCGGCGGCTGGCTCACCGCGTGGACCTGGCGGGCGATCTTCTGGGTCAACGTTCCGATCGCGGTCATCGCCGTCGTACTGGCGCTGCTGGCCCGCATCCCGGACCGGACCCGCCGTGAACCGCTGGACCTGCCCGGAGCGGTGCTGGTCGCCGTCGGCATGGGGCTGACGGTGCTGGGCCTGCAGCAGGCGTCGACGTGGGGCTGGGACTCCGTCGCCACCTGGGCGTGCATCGCGGGCGGTCTTGTGGTGCTGGCGGTCTTCTGCCGCTTCGAGCTGCGCACCCGCTTCCCGTTGATCAAGCTGCGGGTCTTCCGTGACCTGGCGTTCAGCGTCGACAACGCCGTGTTGTTCTTCGCCATGATGGCGTTCGTCCCGGTGTTCTTCTTCGCCTCCGTGTACGCGCAGGTCTCGCTCAGCGCGTCGCCGAACCAGGCCGCGCTGTACCTCCTGTACTTCTTCATCGGGTTCGGGCTGGCCTCCCAGTGGGGCGGCCGGATCCTCGACAAGCGCGGCGCCCGGCCGGCGATGAAGCTCGGCACGGCGCTCGGCGCGGTCGGGTTCGCCCTGTGGGCGGGGAAGTTGACGACGCTGTCCATGCACGACCAGTGGCTGTACGCGGCCATGGCCGGCGCGGGGATCGGCCTGCTGCTGGCGCCGGCCTCGACGGACGCGGTGAACCGGGCGATCGACGCCAGTTACGGCGAGGTCACCGGCATCACCCAGACCGTGCGCAACTTCGCGGCCAGCATCGGTCTGGCCGTCTTCGGCACCATGCTCACCCATACGACGATCACCAAGGTGGGCGAGACCCTGCGGGACAAGGGGGTGCCGGACGCGGCGTCGCAGGATGCCGCCGAGTCCATCGCCCAGTCGGTGACCGGCCAGGCGGACTCCCGGGGGCCGTCCGGCTCGGGACCGGTGGCGGAGACCGTGCGGGACTCGATGTCGGCGATCCGGATGGACTTCGCCGAGGCGAACCAGTGGGTGTTCTACGGGATGGCCATCGCCCTGGGCATCGCGTTCCTGATCTCGCTGCGCCATCCAGGAACCCGGGTGACGCAGGATTCCCCCGACTAGCGGGGGACGCGCCCGGGGTCGGCCGGGTCCGGTGACCACCGACCGGGACGGGTCGCTGCCGGCCGCGGCGGAACGGCTGGGGCGACCGCGGGGCTCCCGGTCATCGTGGACGGGGGCCGGCGTGTGCGGGGAACGCCGGACGGGGCGGAACTGCCGGTACGGGGCCGGGCGGGGACAGTGTCGTACCCCGTCACCCCGGCGTCGGCACGCCCCGGTGGGTCAGAACGCGAACACGGCGTTGCCATTCATGCTGCCGGCCATCTCGCAGGCGTTGCCGTAGGTGGTGCTGAACTGGACCGGCTTGCCCTGCCAGACGCCGTGGGCGGTCACCACGACCGGATCCCACTGGCGGGTACAGGTCCGGTTCGACGGGCCGGCGGTGAGTTCGGAGAACTTCCCCTGGACCGCGGCCAGTTCCTTGCAGGCCGCGGCGGGAGCGGGGTGCGTCCCCTCGGCGGTGGGGGCGCAGGCGAGCGTCACGGCCCGCTCGACGGTGGCGGTCAGCGGGTCCTCGCCGCGGGCGACGGTGAGGACGAGCGCGGACGGTGCGTAGAGGCTCTCCGTCTTCGCCGGAGCGGCCTGCGCGGTAGCGGTTGCGAGACCACCGAACAGAAGCGTGCTCGCCGTAATGGTTGCGAAGATGGCGTGAGAGTTGCGGTGCATTGGTGAAAACTCCTTGGTCGAGTACCTGATTGCGGTCAGGAGTCTTACGCATGCGGAAAGACCGAATGGTCATTCGGGCAGCTCAGAAGCCTCGCGCGGGCCGTCCAGCATATGGACATTCTCCGGCGGTTCAATCCGAAACAACTGCCTGACCTGCAAATACGCCGAAACCTCTCGATGCGCCAAACCGCCGCTTCGGCCGGAAAGTACCGCCGTTCGAGGGCGCCGGCACCCATCAGCACCTCCGGCGACCACGTCGACGGCGACAGCCGGGCGGCCGGCGAGCCAGCGGAAGGTCACGCGGAGGATACGATTCCGAATCCCCCTTGACCAGGGCAATTTAGGTTAGGCTAACCTCACGGTCGTGATCGCTCCTGCCCTCGACCGAGAAGACCCACCGCCACGGCCCTCCGCGCCCGCTGCCGGTGCCACCGCACTGCCCGCCGACGACGCGGGCCTCGACGCCCGCGACATGACGATCGCGTACGACGGCACCGATGTCGTGCACGCCGCCGACCTCCGGCTGCCGCGCGGTCGCGTCACCGCCCTCATCGGGCCGAACGGCAGCGGGAAGTCCACCCTGTTGCGGGCCGTGGCCCGGCTGCACAAGGCCCGTACCGGCAGGGTGACCGTGGCGGGCCAGGGCGAGGACGGCGCGCCCGTCGACGCCCTCGCCCTGTCCCGCTCCGACTTCGCCCGCCGCGTCACCCTGCTCGCGCAGAGCCGCAACGCACCGGCCGGGCTCAGCGTGCGCGACGTGGTCGGATTCGGCCGGCACCCCTACCGGGGCCGGATCCGGGGAGCCGACCCGGACGGCGCCCGGATGGTAGAACACGCGCTCACCGTCACCAACCTCACCGACTTCGCCGACCGCGGGGTGGAGAGCCTGTCCGGCGGGCAGTTGCAGCGCGTCTGGTTCGCCTGCTGCCTGGCCCAGGACACCGATGTCCTCCTCCTCGACGAGCCGACCACCTATCTCGACCTGCGCTACCAGGTCGAGATCCTCGACCTCGTCCGCGACCTCGCCGACACCCACGGCGTCACCGTCGGCGTCGTGCTCCACGACCTGGACCAGGCCGCCGCCGTGGCCGACCAGGTCGTCCTCCTCTCGTCCGGGCGCATCGTCGCCGCGGGAACACCCGCCGAGGTGTACGCCCCCGAGCGGCTCACCGACGCGTACGGCATCCGTATCGACGTCGAACTCGACTCCCCCACCGGCATCCCGCGCACCCGCGCGGTCGGCCGCCACCACCTTCGTACCGAAAGGCCCTGAACACCCTCATGAAGAACCAGCACCTGACGTGGCCCGTCCTCGCCGCCGCGGCCGCCCTCGCCCTGACGGCGTGCGGCACCACCGAGGCGCCGAAGAAGGAGTCCGCCGGGGACAGCGCGGTGACGGTCACCGACTCCCGCGGTAAGAAGATCACCCTCGACGGGCCGGCCAAGCGCGTCGTCGGCACCGAGTGGAACGTCGTCGAGAGCCTGGTGACCCTCGGCGTGCAGCCGGTCGGCGTCGCCGACGTCAAGGGCTACACCGCGTACAACACGGCGGCCCCGCTCACCAAGGGCGTCAAGGACATAGGCACCCGGGGCGAGCCCAGCGTCGCTACCGTGGCGAGCCTGAAGCCCGACCTCATCGTCGCCACCACCGACCTGTCCGACTCGGCCATCGCGCAACTGTCGAAGGCCGCCCCGGTCGCGGTGGTGCGCTCGGCCGACGCGAGCCGGCAGATCGACCAGATGGTCGACACCGTCGAGCTCATCGGACAGGCCACCGGCACCGAGGACAAGGCGAAGTCGGAGATCGCCTCCTTCCGCAAGGCGGTCGAGGGCGGGAAGAAGAAGCTCGCGGACGCGGGACTCGACGGCGAGAAGGTCGCCTTCGCCGACGGCTGGCAGGAGGGCAACCAGGTCTCGGTGCGCCCGTACGTCAAGGGCTCGCTGCTCTCCGACGTGAACACCGAACTCGGCCTCGTCGACCCGTGGAAGCTGGAGGGCGACAAGGCCTACGGCCTGGCGGCGACCGACGTCGAGGGCCTCACGAAGATCGGCGACGCGCAGTTCGCGTACATCGCCAACGACTCCGACGGCGGCGACCCGTTCGCCGACGGTCTCAAGGACAACGCGGTGTGGAAGTCCCTCCCGTTCGTCAAGAACGACGAGGTCCACCGGCTGCCCGACGGCATCTGGATGTTCGGCGGCACCGCGTCGATGCGCGAGTACATCGACGCCATCGTCGGCGCGCTGACCGCCTGACGATGAGCACCCGCACCACAACCGCCCCGCCCCCCCCCCGGGGGCCGGGGGGGGGGGGGGGGGGCGGGGGTGTCAGCAGGGTGCCCGGCGATTCCCTCGTTCGGGCGTGCCGTGGCGTGCCGTTGGGCGTGGCCCGGTCAGATGCGGACGCCGAACTGGAAGGTGCCCATGTAGTCCATCGACTCGTAGCGGACCACGGTGCCCGGCTTCGGGGCGTGCAGGATCTGGTTGTTGCCAGCGTAGAAGCCGACGTGCGACAGGCCGTTGAAGAAGACCAGGTCACCCGGCTTGAGCTGGCTGCGGCCGATCCGCTGGCCGTCGTTCTGCTGGGTGTACGTGGTCCGGGTGATGGAGACGCCGGCCTGGGCGAAGGCCCACTGCGTCAGCCCGGAGCAGTCGTAGGAGTTGGGGCCGGAGCCGCCGGAGACGTACGGCTTGCCGATCTGCGTGGCGGCGGCGCTCAGGGCGGCGGCGCCCATGTTGGAAGCCGGGGCCTCGTTGCCGAGTTCGACCCGGTCGCTGGCGGCGCGGCTGGCGCGCTGCTCCTCCTGGGCCATCTTGGTGCGCTCGGCCTGGGTCAGCGTGTTGAGGAGCTGCTGGGCGTCGGCCAGCTTGCCCTGGTACTTCTTCTTGTTCTCGCCGAGCGCCTTGCGGACGTCGGCGAGGTCGCCGAGCTTGTCCTGGGCTTCCTTGCGCTGCTGGGCGAGGGTGCGCTGCTTGGACTGGATCTTCTGCAGCGACTCCGTCTGCTTGACCGTCAGCTGGTCGAGCGCGGAGGCCTGGTCGAGGAAGCTGTCCGGGTCCGAGGCGAGGAAGAGGGCGACCGAGGGGTCGATGCCGCCGGAGCGGTACTGCGCGGTGGCGATCGAACCCAGCTCGGTGCGGAGCGTGTTGAGCTCGGCCTGGCCGCGGGCGACCTTGTCCTGGAGCGCGTCGACTTCCTTCTTCAGGTTGTCCTGCTGCTCCTTGGCCCCGTTGTACTTCTCGGTGGCGGCCTCGGCCTCGTGGTAGAGCTTGTCGACCTTCGCCTTGACCTCGCTCTTGCTCGGCTTGGGGTCGGCGTGGGCGGCCTGAGAAGTCAGGGCCACGGCCGCGGCGGCGGTCGCGGTGAGCACGGTCACGCGGGTGCGGCTCGGCTGCTTGGGACGACGGTGGGACGCCACGAAGGCGAGCTCCTTCTTCCTCAGAGCCGCCTACCGGGCTGTGGGGGAAAGAATCCCCGGCTCCGTGCACATGACGGACTCGGCGGTTCCTTCGCCGTCACCCCCAGTGGGTGATCAACCGTGCGAAGGTTCGAGGCCTGACCCTAGTGACCATCCTGTGATCAGTTCAAATCCTCACAGGATTTTTCTCGTCACACCAGGCACTTCTTTACTCTCACCCCACCGCGTGTAGCGGCGACTTGACGGTACGTTCCCAGAAATCCGGCATGTCACACATGCCACCCAAACCCCTTTAGACGCGCGAAAGGCGCTTGAGGAGCAAGACGGACGCGACCGGCCGCGCCCCGGCCTTCGCCACACCGTCCGCCACCTCGCGGTCGGTGGAGACGACCACCACGGGCCGCCCGGGCGGTTCCGCGCGGGCCAGTTGACGGATCACCTCGTCCGCCGTGACGCCGGGCTTGCTGAAGAGCACCCGTACGCCGCGCGGCGGGGCGAGCAGCACCGGCGCGGCCAGTTCGGCCCCGTCGAAGACACAGGTCATCTCGGCGCCGGTCTGCGCCGCGAGCACGGAGAGCCCGCCCAGCAGCCGCAACCGCTGCTTCTCCAGCGGCATCTGGGGATAGCCGGTCTTGGTGACGTTGTAGCCGTCCACGATGAGGTGGGCCTGCGGCAGCGCCAGCAGCTGGTCCAGCAGCGCCGGATCGGTATCCGAAAGGGCCCGCGCGGCAATGTCCTTGGGCGACATCCGGCCCGGCTCCAGCGCGTCCACGGTGTCGGCGGGATGTGTCGTCGCCGGAGGGAGCGCCAGCTCCCGGCGCAGCCCCGAGGCCGCGTCCAGCACGGTGTCCAGGAGCAGCCGCAGCCGCATGTCCTCCACCGAGCGGCCCTCGCGGGCGGCGCGGCGGCTGGCCTCCAGGGCCGCCTCGGCCTCGCCCAGCCGCCCCTTGAGCCGGCGCGACTCGCTCTCCACGGCGGAGAGCTGGGCGGCCGACTCGGCCCGTACGGTGTCGGTCTCGGCGGCGCTTCGGCGCAGGGCCGCCTCGCCGCGCTTCACCTCGCTGAGCGCGCTGCGCAGCTTGCGGTGCAGCGACTCGGCCTCCTTGCGGGCCGCCTCCAGCTCGGTGCGCAGCCGCTCGGTCTCGGTGCGGGTGTGGGCGCGGGCCCGCTCCAGCTCCTCGCGCAGGTGCTCCAGTTCGCGCCGGGTCTCCTCGTCCGCCCGTTCCGCGTCCGCCCGCTGGACCTCCTCGCCGGCCGCCTCGACCAGCTTGACCCAGCCGGCCGGGCGCAGCACATAGGCGGCCGCGGCCACATCGAGGGGATCGGCGGCGGCGGGCGGCGCGCCCGCCTCCAGCGCGCCGGTCAGCTCGGGCTGGGACTGGCCGAGCCGCTCACCGATCCGCTGCCGGAAGGCGGCGTCGCTCTCCAGCGCGGCGGCCATCGCGTTCCCCGCGAACTTGGCCCGCCGGGTCGGGGTGAACCGGGCGTACTGCCTCAGCTGGGCGGGCAGTTCGGCGACGGTCAGGCCGCCGAAGGCGTCCGAGACCAGCGCGACCACCCGCCGCCGGACGCCCTCGGGCAGCGGACGGCCGAGCGCCTCTGCGCCGCCGTCGGCCTCATCGGCCGGTCCGGCGCCGCTGGTCGGCTGATCCACCGTCCGTCACCCCATAGATATGTCGAAGGGTGCGCTCCCTCAGGAAGCGGCACCCGGCCTGTCCACCAGTTCGATCTGGTCCACCGCGTTGCACCAACGACAGCGGACCGACTCGATGGTCTCACTGACGACCTCCCGCTCCTCGACACTCGACTCACCGGCCAGGTCGAGGTGGACGTACTCCACGACCTTGGAGGAACGGGTCACGTCGAAGCGCGTGAGGTTGCCGCACAGGGTGCAGCGCCAGCGGGTCGAGTCGGTCGGCAGGGGAACCGTCGTCATCGTTTGCGTCCTCTTTCGTCGTTTCCAGGAGCCCGCGCCGGGCGCGCCGCCGCGACTCCACCTGTCTACGTCAAGGATCTCGCGGTGCGCCGTCGAACTGCGGAAGTCCTGGCGTAACCCTACGGCCTCGCGTATAGGCATCGGCACGGCGAGGCGCTCCGTCCCCATCTCCACCGGTACGTCATGCTCTGTACATGATCGAGTGGCGGCAGGCCGACTGGCGGACCACGGCCGGGAGAATCCGGGACGCGGCGGCCTCCTGCGGCGCCCCGGTCACGTACGGACTGATCGGTGTCTGCGGGGTGATCTTCCTGATCAGCCCGCTCTCCGGGTTCGGCGGCGCCGCGCACCGGAGCGAGGAGGCGCTGCTCACCGCGCAGGCCGGGTACTTCGAGCGGTGGGGGGTGATCCCCGCCGAGTTGTGGGAGGGCTCCGCGCACGCCCTGATCACCCCGTTCACCGCGCTGTTCGTGCACGGCAGCTGGCTGCACCTGCTGGGGAACCTGCTGTTCCTGTACGTGTTCGGCGCGATGGCCGAGGAGCGCATGGGGCGGGTGCAGTTCGCCCTGTTCTACGTGGGCTGCGGCTATGTGGCCCTGGTCTGTTACGCGGCGGCGCACGCGGACTCCGAACAGACGCTGGTCGGCGCGTCCGGCGCGATCTCCGCGGTGCTCGGCGCGTTCCTGTACCTCTTCCCGAAGACCCGGGTGACCAGCCTGTTCCCGTTCCTCTTCTTCCTCCCGCTGCGCTTCCCTGCCTGGATCGTGCTGGTCTTCTGGTTCGGGCTGCAGTGGGCGGCGGCGCAGAGCGCGGGCAGCGGGCCCGGGGTGGCGTATCTGGCGCATGTGGCGGGCTTCGCGGCCGGGTTCCTCTACGCCTGGGTCCGCTATGGCCGGAGGGCTAGAGTGAAGGTTCCAGCCACCGAGGGAGACAGCCAGCCGTGATCACCGCGATCGTGCTCATCAAGACCAGCGTGGACCGGATTCCGGAGATCGCCGAGGCCATCGCCGCGCTGGACAGCGTCAGCGAGGTCTTCTCCGTGACCGGCACCTACGACCTGATCGCCATGGTCCGGGTCGCCAGGCACGACGACCTCGCCGATGTCATCCCCGGCCGGATCAGCAAGATCCCGGGCGTCGAGGGCACGGACACTCATGTGGCGTTCCGTACGTACTCCCAGCACGACCTGGAAGCGGCGTTCGCCATCGGCCTGGACGCGTAACTCCACGTATGTCGGCCGGGAACGGGCAAGCCGCCTGTTCCCGGCCGACGTGTCACCGGCCTCAGATCCGGGCGGCCTCGCCGCGGTCCGGGACGCAGCGGCCGTCCTCGGTGCGGTAGTTCCACCGGGCGCCCTCGCGGACCAGCTCGGAGACCGCGCGCAGGAAGCGGTCGATGTGCTCGTCGGGCGTACCGGCCCCGAAGCTCACCCGGATCGCGTTGAGCGAGCGCTCGCCCGGCTCGGCCTCCGGCGCGCCGCACTCGCCCGGGTCCTGCGGGTCGCTGCCCAGCAGGGTGCGCACGAGCGGGTGGGCGCAGAAAAGGCCGTCGCGCACACCGATGCCGTATTCGGCGGAGAGGGCGGCGGCGAAGTGCGAGCTGTTCCAGCCACGCACCACGAAGGAGATGACACCGACCCGGGGCGCGTCGTCGCCGAAGAGCGAGAGCACCTGGACCTCGGGGACCTCGGCGAGCCCTTCGCGGACCCGGGACACCAACTCCTGCTCCCGGGCGACGAGGTTGTCGAAGCCCGCCTCGGTGAGGGCCTTGCAGGCGGAGGCGATGGAGTAGACGCCGATGACGTTGGGCGAACCGGCCTCGTGGCGGGCGGCCGTGGTGTGCCAGTCGACGTCCACGCCGCCGTCGGCGCGCCGGGCGACCTTGCGGGAGGCGCCGCCGCCGGCAAGGTACGGCTCGGCCGCCTGGAGCCAGTCGGCGCGGCCCGCGAGGACGCCGGAGCCGAAGGGCGCGTACAGCTTGTGCCCGGAGAACGCGACCCAGTCGACGTCCAGTTCGGCGATGTCCACGGGGTGGTGCGGGGCGAGCTGGGCGGCGTCCAGGACGGTGCGCGCGCCGTGCGCGTGGGCGGCGGCGGCGAGTTCCTTCACCGGCCACAGCTCGCCGGTCACGTTGGAGGCGCCGGTGACGCAGACGAGGGCGGGGCCGTAGGGGTCGCGGTCGGCGAGCGCGCGCTCCAGCGTCTCGACGGCCTGGCCCGGGGTGCGGGGCGCGTTGAGGTAGGTGACCTGGGCGTCGCGCCAGGGCAGCAGGGACGCGTGGTGCTCGGTCTCGTACACGAACACCTGGCAGTCGGCGGGGATCGCGGCGGCCAGCAGGTTGAGGGAGTCGGTCGTGGAGCGGGTGAAGACCACCTGGTCCTCGGCGCGGCAGCCGAGGAACTCCGCGACCGTGCGGCGGCTGTTCTCGAAGAGGTCGGTGGAGAGCTGCGAGAGGTAGCCGGCGCCGCGGTGGACGCTGCCGTAGTACGGGGCGTACGCGGCGACGTCGTCCCAGACCCGCTGGAGGGCCGGGGCGCTGGCGGCGTAGTCGAGCGCGGCGTAGGTGACCTCACCGCCGGTGACGAGCGGAACGGTGACGTCCTGGCCCAGAACGGGCAGCGGGGCACAAACCGACGAGTCGAGGGCAGCGGTGGGGACAGACATGGCGAACTCCCGTAACAGGCAGGCGAAACCCACGCGCCTGCGGATACGCGGCGGCGCGGAGAAGGAAGGAAAAAGGTGCGCTGAAGAAGGGCGGTCAGCTCAGGGCGTGAAAAAGCCCTGGGACGAGCCCTAACGCATTCGCTTGCTCACAGAAGGCTCCCTAGGGACCAGGACCCCGGGGGCTGGCATCCGCTGGATGCCGAGGGGCCCGCGCTTGCCGCAGACCTCGCTGCCTACGGCCTGGTCTTCACCCGGGGCACCCCGCCACGGACGGAGGGTTGCCGGACAGCGGGCCGGGGCCGTAGTCGCTGTCACTCATGACCTGCGCAGCATCTTGCCATACGTGTCCGCACGCGCAAGGGCGCAGTCCGGCATCCGGACTGCGCCTAGGGCCTGTCGTCAAACTGCCGTCGTCGCCCGAAGGGCGGCCGGGCGGCGGATGGTGCGTGCGATCGCAAGGCGCCGGAATGGTCTCGTAGCGGAGCTACTAGGGCATTTCGGCAACGCAGTGAGCGTGCGTGCCAGGCGTCGCCCGGCAGACGGCAGTGTGACGACAGGCCCTGGGTCACACCGTGTGCGCCGGAGGTGCCTCTCCGGCGCGCTCAGGCGTTGCTGGCCGCCACCCAGCGCTCCAGGGCCCGCTTGGCCGCCCCGGAGTCGACGGACTCGGCCGCCACCGCGATCTTCGCCGCGAGCTGCTCGGTCAGCGTGCCGGTCCCCGGGTCCAGGGCGACCAGGGCCGCCGCCGAGTTGAGCAGCACCGCTTCCCGTACCGCGCCCTCCTCGCCGTCCAGCAGGCGGCGGGCCACATCGGCGTTGTACGAGGCGTCCGCGCCGCGCAGCGCCTCGACCGGGACGATGGGCAGCCCGACGTCACGCGGGTCGAACGCCTCCTCGCGGACCGCTCCGTCGCGCACCACCCAGACCCGGGAGGTGGCGGTGGTGGTCAGCTCGTCGAGCCCGTCGTCGCCGCGGAAGACCAGGGCGGAGTTGCCCCGGTCGGCGAGCACGCCCGCGACGATGGGCGCCATCCGCGCGTCCGCGACGCCGACCGCCTGGGCGCGGACCTGGGCCGGGTTGGTGAGGGGGCCCAGGATGTTGAACGTGGTCTGCGCGCCGAGTTCCTTGCGGGCCTTGGCGGCGTACCGCAGGGCGGGGTGGAACTTCACGGCGAAGCAGAAGGTGATGCCCGCCTGCTCGGCGACCTCGACCACCCGGCGCGGGGTCAGCTCCAGGTTGACGCCGAGCTTCTCCAGTACGTCGGAGGAGCCGCTCGCGGAGGAGGCGGCCCGGTTGCCGTGCTTGACGACCTTGGCGCCGGTGCCGGCGATGACGATCGCGGACATGGTGGAGATGTTGACGGTCTTGGCGAGGTCGCCGCCGGTGCCGACGATGTCGACGGTGCGGCCGGGCACCTCGATGGTGTTGGCGTGCGCGTACATCGCGCGGACCAGGCCGGTGACCTCGTCGACGGTCTCGCCCTTGGCCCGCAGCGCGACGGCGAACCCGGCGATCTGCGCGTCGGTGGCCTCGCCGCTCATGATGCGGTCCATGGCCCAGGCGGTCTCCTCGGAGGAGAGGTTCTCGCCGCGCAGGAGGGGGTTCAGGAGGCCGGGCCAGGAACGGTCCGCCACGCTGTCGCCGCCGCTCGGGGTCACAACGTTCATGGTCCGCTCCAGGGTCCACAGCCGGTCAGAAGGATCGGCTCCACCCTATCCAGCCCCGGGGACCGCGAAGAGCCCCGTCCATCGAATGGACGGGGCTCTCACGGTGGCGATCAGGTCAGGTGATCAGTGGTGGCCGTGGCCCTCGCTGATCTCCTTGTACTCCTCGGGGGTCGCCTTGGGGATCTGGTTCCCGTCGGCGAAGTACCCCTTGCTGAGCTTGGCGCGCAGCTTCTGCACCGGGGAGATCTTGCGCTTGACGCCGTTCTCGTCGACCGCCGGGCCGAGTTCGAGCGGCTTGTACTGCTCGTGCGCCGTGAGCGTGTGCAGCTGCCCGGGGCTGAGCGGCTCGTGGATCTCGACGAACTCACCGTGCGGCAGGCGCTTGATGATGCCGGTCTCGCGGCCGTGCAGCACCTTCTCCCGGTCGCGGCGCTGAAGGCCGAGGCAGATCCGCTTGGTGACGATGAACGCGATGACCGGTCCGACGAAGAAGAAGATCCGGACGAACCAGGTGATCGAGTTGATCGACAGGTGGAAGTGCGTGGCCCACAGGTCGTTTCCACCGCCGACGAGGCCGATGAAGTACGCCGTGATCCAGGCGACGCCGAGGCCCGTACGGGTCGGGACGTTGCGCGGGCGGTCCAGGATGTGGTGCTCGCGCTTGTCGCCGGTGATCCAGGACTCGACGAACGGGTACACCGCGATCACGGTGAGGACCACGCCGAAGGCGACCAGCGGGATGAACACGCCCAGGGCGAGCGTGTGGCCCCACAGGTTGATCTCCCAGCCCGGCATCACGCGGACCAGACCCTCGGCGAAGCCCATGTACCAGTCGGGCTGGGCGCCGGTGGACACCTGGTCGACGCGGTACGGGCCGAGCGCCCAGATCGGGTTGATCGTGGCGATGGCCGAGATGATCGCGATGACGCCGAAGACGAGGAAGAAGAACCCTCCGGCCTTCGCCATGTACACGGGCAGCAGCGGCATGCCGACGACGTTCTTGTTGGTCCGGCCGGGGCCCGCGAACTGCGTGTGCTTGTGGTAGAAGACCAGGATCAGGTGGGCCACCAGCAGGCCAAGCATGATGCCCGGCAGCAGCAGGATGTGGATCGAGTAGAACCGGGCCACGAAGTCGTGGCCGGGGAACTCGCCGCCGAACAGGAACATCGAGATGTACGTACCGACGATCGGCACGGACAGGATCGCGCCCTGGGTGAAGCGGACACCCGTACCGGAGAGCAGGTCGTCCGGGAGGGAGTAGCCGGTGAACCCGGTGAACATGCCGAGCACGAACAGCAGGAAGCCGAAGAGCCAGTTGATCTCGCGCGGCTTGCGGAAGGCGCCCGTGAAGAAGACGCGCATCATGTGCACGAACATGCCGGCCAGGAAGATCAGCGCGGCCCAGTGGTGGATCTGCCGGACCAGCAGACCGCCGCGGACCTCGAAGCTGATCTTCAGGGTCGAGGCGTAGGCCTCGGACATCCGGATGCCCTGCATGGGCTCGTACGGACCGTGGTAGACGATCTCGCCCATGCTCGGCTGGAAGAACAGCGTCAGATACACACCCGTGAGGATGATGATGATGAAGCTGTAGAGGCAGACCTCACCGAGCATGAAGGACCAGTGGTCCGGGAAGATCTTGCGCATGTTGGCCTTGGCGAGGCCGTAGATGCCCAGCCGGCCGTCCGCCCAGTCGGCCACCCGCTCGCCGGCCGGAGCCTTGCGCCCGCTCGCCGGTTCGGCGGCGGAGGGGTTTTTCGTCGTCGTACTCATCCGCGCTCCCAGAAGGCAGCACCGACGGGCTCGTCGAAGTCGCCGAGCGCCTCGAGGTTGCCCTCGCTGTTGACACCGATCCGCAGCTGCGGAAGGGGGTGGCCGGCCGGACCGAAGATGACGCGAGCGCCGTCGGAGAGGTCGAAGGTGGACTGGTGGCACGGGCAGAGCACGTGATGCGTCTGCTGCTCGTACAGGCTGATCGGGCAGCCGACGTGGGTGCAGATCTTGGAGAACGCGACGATGCCCTCGTGGGCCCAGTCACGCTGGCGCTTGTCCTTGATGTCGTCCGGCTCGATGCGGACGATCATCAGGGCGGCCTTGCCCATCTGCGTCTGGAAGTCGTGCGACTCCGGGTCGAGACCCTCGGGCATGGCGAAGGCCAGCGACCCGACGGTGATGTGCTCGGGGCGCAGCGGCTTCATCGTGTTCATGTTGATGAGCTGCTTGCCCTCGGCCCACAGGGTGGTACGGAGCTTCTTCTCCGGCAGCGGACCGAGGTCGCGCAGCAGGACCACACCGGAGAGCGGCACCAGGGCCAGCGCACCGAACATGGTGTTGCGGATCAGCTTGCGCCGACCGATCGCGGACTCCTCGGCGCCGGCCGCGAAGTCGGCCATGACCTGGGCCTTGACCTCGGGCGTGGCCTCGATCGGGTGGCGGTCGGCGGCGACCTCGACGTCGGACATCAGGGTGCGCGCCCAGTGGACGGCTCCCGCTCCGATGAAGAAGAGCGCCGCGCCCAGGGTGAGACCCAGGGAGAAGTTGAGCGCGCTCACATGGCCGAACGGCCAGATGTAGACGATCTTGTCCACCGGGAAGATGACGTAGGAGGCGATGAAGCCCACCGTCGCCAGCATCGAGAGGGTGAACATGAGCGCGACGGCCCGCTCGGAGCGGTTCGCGGCGCGTTCGTCGAGGTCCTGGATGCGCGGCTTGTGGGCCGGCAGCCCCGGGTCGGCGAACGGGTCGTCCGTACCCTCGACCGCGCCGTGCGCGGTCTCCTGCACAGCGGGCAGGCTGTCTTCTGGAATCTGTTGGCTACTCATGACTTCTTGGCCTTAGCGGTGTGGGCCGCGACCCAAACGGCGACTGCGACGAGCGCGCCGAGTCCGAAGATCCAGGCGAACAGACCTTCGCTGACCGGACCGAGACCGCCGAGGGCCAGACCGCCGGGGCTCTCCGTCTCGTCACCGTTCACGGACTCGATGTACGCGATGATGTCCTTCTTCTCCTGCTCCGGCATCGTCGTGTCGGGGAAGGAGGGCATGCTCTGCGGGCCGGTCTGCATGGCCTCGTAGATGTGCTTCGGGCTCACACCTTCGAGGTCGGGCGCGTACTTGCCCTCCGTCAGGGCTCCGCCCTTACCGGTGAAGTTGTGGCACTGGGCGCAGTTGGTGCGGAACAGTTCGCCACCGTTGGCGACGTCCGCGCCCGCCGGGTCGACCTGCTTGTCGGTCGGCGTGACGGGACCGGCGCCGAGCGACGCGACGTACGCCGCGAGCTGGTCGATCTCCGCCTGGCTGTAGATGACCTTCTTCTTCGGTACCTGGGCGCCCGGCTGCTGCGCGGGCATACGGCCCGTACCGACCTGGAAGTCGACGGCGGCGGAGCCCACGCCCACGAGGGACGGCCCGTCGGTGGTGCCCTGACCGCCGGTTCCGTGGCAGCTGGCGCAGCCTACGGCGTAGAGCTTCTTGCCCTCTTCGATGGCGAGGGACTGGGCGGTTTCATCGGCCTGCGCCTTGCCCGCAGGCGCAAACGCGGCGTACAGCCCCCCGGTAGCCGCCAGCGCGAGGAGTAGTACGACGACCGCCGCCAGCGGATGGCGTCGTCGTGCGGAGAGCTTTTTCACGGATTACCCCGGTGTCAGGATCTTCTGCGTCGATGGTGGGCGGGTGCGAGCCCGGGTTACTTGATCATGTAGATCGTTGCGAACAGGCCGATCCATACGACATCGACGAAGTGCCAGTAGTAGGACACGACGATGGCGGCGGTGGCCTGATCGTGGGTGAACCTCTTGGCCGCGTACGTTCTGCCGAGGACCAGCAGGAAGGCGATGAGACCGCCTGTCACGTGCAGACCGTGGAAGCCGGTGGTCAGGTAGAACACCGAGCCGTAGGGGTCGGACGAGAGGGAGAGCCCCGCGTCCTTGACCAGCTCGGTGTACTCCAGGACCTGGCCGCCGATGAAGATCGCACCCATCACGAACGTGATGATGAACCAGGTGCGGAGCTTCTTCACATCGCCCCGCTCGGCGGCGAAGACGCCGAGCTGGCAGGTGAGTGAGGAGAGCACCAGGATCGTGGTGTTCGTCGCCGAGAACGGGAAGTTCAGATGGTCGGACATCTCCTTCCAGTAATCCGGTCCCATCACCGATCGCAGGGTGAAGTACATCGCGAAGAGGGCCGCGAAGAACATCAGCTCGGAACTCAACCAGATGATGGTTCCGACGCTGGTGAGGTTCGGCCGATTGACCGACGGGTGCGCGTGCCCGGTTTCTACTGTCGTTGCTGTCGCCACGACCGACATTATGTCGGTCGCTTATCCCGCCCTCACCCCGGGGGGTGCCGTTCGGTGTGTCCGTACCGTCTGCAGGGGTCGCACCCTGCGCCGAACGGCCCATCCCATCGTCGTCATTACCGGTGCTGACGGCCGGTCGGGCGGAGTACGATCCGCGCATCGGTTCATGCCCCGAGAGCCCCGACGACGTCGATGTCACGGAGGAACAATGCAGGCGACCGCCACGGTCCTGGTCTACAGCGACGACGCCAACATCCGCGAGCAGGTGAGGCTGGCAGCCGGTCGCAGGCCTGCCGCGGACGTCCCACCGGTGGAGTTCCTGGAGTGCGCGACGCTCCCGGCCGTCCTGAAGGCGCTGGACGGCGGCGGCGTCGACGTCTGCGTGCTGGACGGGGAGACGGCCCCCGTCGGCGGCATGGGCGTCTGCCGCCAGATCAAGGACGAGATCTTCCGCTGCCCGCCGGTGCTCCTGCTGATCGGCCGCCCGCAGGACGCGTGGCTGGCCACCTGGAGCCGCGCTGATTCCGCCGTGACGCTGCCGGTGGACCCGGTGGAGTTCGCCGACGCGCTGGCGGCGCTGCTGCGCCACCGGCTCGCCGTGGAGGCCTGAGCGGCCCCTGTGCCCCGCTGAGGGTCGTTCCGTACAGCGGGGCACTCCCGGCCCGGGTCAGACGTGGGGGCGTAGCCGAGCGGCCTGGAGCGTCTGCGGGCTGTCCGGCGCCCCTTCGTTCAGGGCGCTGCCCTGCTGCCACTTCTCCCAGGAGAGGTTCCAGTCGCCGAACCCGTTGCCGAACGGGTCCATGTCCTCGCCCTCGCTGCCGACGACCTTGACGACGTCGCCCTCGCGCACGGTGTCGAAGAACCATTCGGCGTTGCTCGTGCTCATGCCGGTGCAGCCGTGGCTGACGTTGGCGTTGCCCTGGGAGCCGGTGGACCAGGGGGCGGCATGGACGTACTCGCCGCTCCACGTCACCCGGGTGGCCCAGTAGACCGGCAGGTCGTACGACTCCGAGGAGCCGGCCGCGATGCCGATGGACTCGCCGCGCATGCGTACGAACTGCTCCTTGGCGAGCACCACCTTGACCCCGTTGCGGGTGGAGAAGCCGGGCTTGCCGGTGGTGACCGGAATGGTGTTGATCACTTCTCCGTTGCGGTACACCGTCAGGCTGTGGTTCGCGGCGTCGGTGACGGCCTCGATGCGGTCGCCGGTGGCGAGCTTCAGGGGCTTGGCCTCGGCTCCGTAGAGCGCGTTGGTCACCTTGATGCCGGCCAGGTTGGAGCGGACCTCGATGGTCGCGTTCGCGGGCCAGAACTCCTTCGGGCGGAAGTGCAGCTTCTTGTCGTCGACCCAGTACCAGGAGCCGGTGACCGCCGGGGTGGAGCGGACCTTCAGGGCGCGCTCGACGGTGGCCCTGGACGCCTTGTCGGTGATCGGAGCGCTGAGTTCCGCCGTGATGGGCTGTCCGACGCCGTAGGTGCCCGCCTCCGGGCCGAAGGCGACCTTCAGCAGCTTCTTGGGCGAGGAGGTGTCGAAGGAGAGCGTACGGAGGCCTGGGGCGCCGTCGCCGTTCTCGGTGGCGACCCTGACGGTGTATCCGGTGCCGGCCGCGAGCGGGGCGGTGGAGCGCCAGCGCCTTCCGTCGGCGGAGAGCTCTCCCGCGAGGTGGCGGCCGCCGGTGTCCACGGCGGTGACGTCGGTGATGCGCCCGTCGTCACCCTTGACGGTGACTTCCAGGGGCTTGTCGGGGTCGGCCTTCTCCTTCTTGGAGGGGCCGTTGAAGGAGACCTGGTCGCCCGCGTCGTACGGCTTCGTCGAGAGCGGGTGTCCGTCGGGCGAGCCACAGGCGGTCGCACCCGCTGCGAGGGTCACGACCAGGAGGGTGCAGCTCACTACGGTGCGGATGCGCGGCGTGTGGTTCATGCGGTCCACGCTAGGAAGGTTCATCCGTTCCAGCGCGTTCAATGACTGCAAACGAGCGAAAGGCCCGCGTCGCTTGCGGCGATACGGGCCTTCCGTGGTGTAGCGCGTGTCACCGCCTGCGCGGTGGCACGGGGTGCGGTGTCACTGGGTGCGGTTCTCGCCCCGGTAGTACTCGAAGACCCAGCCGAAGAGGCCGATCAGGAGCAGGGGGGCGGAGAAGTAGAGCAGCCACCAGCCGAAGACGACGCCCATGAAGGCGAAGGCTCCGCCGACCGCCAGGGAGAGCGGCTGCCAGCTGTGCGGGGAGAAGAACCCCAGCTCGCCCGCCTCGTCGGCGACGTCCGCCTCCTTGTTGTCCTGGGCCATCGCGTCGACCCGGTTGGCCGTGAAGGCCAGGTAGAAGCCGATCATGATGGACAGCCCGAAGGCCAGGAAGAGGGCCGTGGTGCCGACCGGCTCCTTGGACCACACGCCGTACACGACGGCCATGGCGAGGATGAAGACGCTCAGCCAGATGAACATCTGTCCCTGGATCTTCACTTGCCTGCCTCCTTGCCGCCGGCGAGGGCCTTGTCCGACTCGGAGTCATGGCCGAGCTGCTCCAGCGCGGTGATCTCCGGGTGGTGCAGGTCGAACGCCGGGGATTCGGAACGGATCCGCGGCAGGGTGAGGAAGTTGTGCCGCGGCGGCGGGCAGGAGGTCGCCCACTCCAGCGAACGGCCGTAGCCCCACGGGTCGTCGACCTCGATCTTCTTGCCGTACTTCGCGGTCTTCCAGACGTTGTAGAAGAACGGGAGCATCGACAGGCCGAGCAGGAACGAGGAGATCGTCGAGATCGTGTTCAGCGCGGTGAAGCCGTCGGCGTCGAGATAGTCCGCGTAACGACGCGGCATGCCCTCGGCACCCAGCCAGTGCTGCACCAGGAACGTGCCGTGGAAGCCGATGAACAGCGTCCAGAACGTGATCTTGCCGAGCCGCTCGTCCAGCATCTTGCCGGTGAACTTCGGCCACCAGAAGTGGAATCCGGAGAACATCGCGAAGACCACGGTGCCGAAGACGACGTAGTGGAAGTGCGCGACGACGAAGTACGAGTCGGACACGTGGAAGTCCATCGGCGGCGAGGCGAGGATGACGCCGGTCAGACCACCGAAGGTGAAGGTGATCAGAAAGCCGATGGCCCAGAGCATCGGTGTCTCGAAGGACAACGACCCCTTCCACATCGTGCCGATCCAGTTGAAGAACTTCACACCCGTCGGCACGGCGATGAGGAAGGTCATGAACGAGAAGAACGGCAACAGCACACCGCCCGTGACGTACATGTGGTGCGCCCATACCGTCACGGACAGACCCGCGATGGAGATGGTCGCCGCGATCAGACCGATGTAACCGAACATCGGCTTGCGGCTGAATACCGGGATGACCTCGGAAATAATTCCGAAGAATGGTAGCGCGATGATGTACACCTCTGGATGGCCGAAGAACCAGAAGAGGTGTTGCCAGAGCAATGCGCCGCCATTGGCCGCGTCGAAGACATGCGCGCCGAATTTACGGTCGGCCTCCAGCGCGAAGAGCGCGGCGGCGAGGACCGGGAAGGCCAGCAGGACCAGGACACCGGTCAGCAGGACGTTCCAGGTGAAGATCGGCATCCGGAACATCGTCATGCCGGGGGCGCGCATGCAGATGATCGTGGTGATGAAGTTGACCGAGCCGAGGATCGTGCCGAAGCCGGAGAAGGCCAGACCCATGATCCACATGTCGGCGCCGATGCCCGGCGAACGGACCGCGTCCGAGAGCGGGGAGTAGGCGAACCAGCCGAAGTCGGCCGCGCCCTGCGGGGTGAGGAAGCCGGCCACCGCGATGAGCGAGCCGAAGAGGTACAGCCAGTACGCGAACATGTTCAGCCGCGGGAACGCCACGTCGGGCGCGCCGATCTGCAGCGGCATGATCCAGTTCGCGAATCCGGCGAACAGCGGCGTCGCGAACATCAGCAGCATGATCGTGCCGTGCATCGTGAACGCCTGGTTGAACTGCTCGTTCGACATGATCTGCGTACCCGGACGGGCCAGCTCGGCGCGCATGAAGAGCGCCATGAGTCCGCCGATGCAGAAGAACAGGAACGACGTGACCAGGTAGAGCGTACCGATCGTCTTGTGGTCGGTGGTGGTCAGCCACGACACAACGATGCTTCCCGGCTGCTTGCGCCGCACGGGCAGTTCGTCCTCGTACGAGTCGTCTGCCGGAGCGGCACCCTGAGGTTCGTTGAGGATGCTCACAGTTGGTTCTTCTCCGCATTCCTGGCCGGGTCCGTCTGCGCGATCCCTGCCGGCACGTAGCCCGTCTGGCCCTTCTCAGCCAGCTCCTTGAGGTGCTGCTGGTAACGCTCCGGGGAGACGACCTTGACGTTGAAGAGCATCCGGGAGTGGTCGACGCCGCAGAGCTCGGCACACTTGCCCATGAAGGTGCCCTCGCGGTTGGGGGTCACCTCGAACACGTTGGTGTGGCCCGGGATGACGTCCTGCTTCATGAGGAACGGCACCACCCAGAAGGAGTGGATGACGTCACGCGAAGTGAGGACGAAGCGGACCTTCTCGCCCTTCGGCAGCCACAGGGTCGGACCCGGGTTGCCGTTCTGCGGGTTGCGCGTTCCGGGGATGCCCACGTCGTAGACGCCGCCGGCGCCCTCGGGGAAGTCCTTCTGGAACTTGTCGGGGATGGCGTTGAGCTCCTTGGGGACCTCGGGGCCCGCTGCGGGCTGGCCATCCACCTTCTCGATGTAGTTGAAGCCCCAGCTCCACTGGAAGCCGACCACGTTGATGGTGTGGGCGGGCTTGTCGGAGAGTTCGAGGAGCTTCGACTCATCACGCGCGGTGAAGTAGAAGAGCACCGAGACGATGATGAGGGGAACCACTGTGTACAACGCCTCGATGGGCATGTTGTACCTGGTCTGCGGAGGTACCTCCACCTTGGTCCGGCTACGCCGGTGGAAGAAGACGCTCCAGAGGATCAGCCCCCAGACAAGGACACCCGTGACGAGCGCTGCCGCCCACGAGCCTTGCCAGAGGGAGAGGATCCGAGGGGCCTCTTCCGTTACCGGGGTGGGCATACCGAGGCGGGGAAAATCCTCCCAGTTGTATGAACAACCGGAGGCCGTCGCCAGGACCAGGCCCGCAGTCAGCACCTGCGGCAGCTTCCGCCGCATCGGGCGCCGCGACGAGCGGTCGGAGCCGTTGGGACTCACGTAGCGCCTTCCCGAGAGTCTCGCCCGCACGGTCGGCGCGCCCGTATGTCTCTGGTCGGTCGCCGGCCCTGACGCGGGCAGGGGTTTGGATGTTTATGCGGACCAAACCCTACTGGACGCTATTTGGGGTCGCGCGGGGAGGGTGCCCAACGCGCCGCCCGACACCCCCTTGGGGTGGAATGCGCGCCTCCGGCCCTCATCTGACGCCCCCTCGCCCGTCCGCCGGGAGCGGCCCCCGGCGAGGTGGGGCCGGGTGCGGGCTAGCGTGGCGGGGTGCCCTACTTCGACGCCGCCTCCGCCGCCCCCCTGCACCCCGTCGCACGCCAGGCGCTGCTTGCCGCGCTCGACGAGGGCTGGGCCGATCCAGCCAGGCTGTACCGGGAGGGACGGCGGGCCAGGCTGCTCCTGGACGCGGCCCGGGAGGCCGCCGCGGAGGCCGTCGGGTGCCGCCCCGACGAGCTGGTCTTCACCTCGTCCGGGACGACGGCGGTGCACGCGGGAATTGCCGGGGCTCTTTCGGGGCGTCGGCGTGTCGGCCGCCATCTGGCCCTCTCGGCGGTCGAACACTCGTCGGTGCTCCATTCGGCGGCGGCCCACGAGGCGGCGGGCGGTTCGTTCACCGAGGTGCCGGTGGACCGCTTCGGGGCAGTGGATCCGGCGGCGTACGGCGCGGCGCTGCGGGCGGACACCGCGCTGGCCTGCCTCCAGTCGGCCAACCACGAGGTGGGCACCGAGCAGCCGGTGGCCGAGGTGGCCGCGCTCTGCGCGGAGGCCGGGGTGCCGCTGCTCGTGGACGCGGCCCAGTCGCTCGGCTGGGGCCCGGTCCCGGCGGGCTGGTCGTTGCTGACGGCGAGCGCGCACAAGTGGGGCGGCCCGGCCGGGGTCGGGCTGCTCGCCGTGCGCAAGGGGACGCGCTTCTCGCCCCAGGGCCCGGCCGGGGAGCGGGAGTCGGGGCGGGCGGCGGGGTTCGAGAACCTGCCGGCGATCGTGGCGGCGGCGGCCTCGCTGCGCGCGGTACGGGACGGGGCCGCGGCGGAGGAGCTACGGCTGCGGGCCCTGGTGGACCGGATCCGGACCGTGGTGGCCGAGCGGGTGCCCGATGTGGAGGTGGTGGGCGATCCGGTGCGGCGGCTGCCGCATCTGGTCACCTTCTCCTGTCTCTATGTCGACGGGGAGACCCTGCTGCACGAGCTGGACCGGAGGGAGTTCTCCGTATCGTCCGGCTCGTCCTGCACGAGCAGCACTCTCACTCCGAGCCATGTGCTCAAGGCGATGGGGGTGCTCTCGGAGGGAAACGTCCGGGTGTCGCTGCCGCCGGGGACGGCCGGGGCGGACGTGGACCGCTTCCTGGAGGTGCTGCCCGGGGTGGTCGCGGAGGTGCGGGAGCGGCTCGGGGCCCCGGTCTCGGCCCCCGTCTCCCCCGGGCCCGCCGCGTCCCTCGTGGTCGACGCGCTGGGCCGCCGCTGCCCGATCCCGGTGATCGAACTCGCAAAGGTGATCGGAGAGGTAGCGGTGGGCGCCACGGTGACGGTGCTCGCCGACGACGAGGCGGCGCGGCTGGACATCCCGGCCTGGTGCGAGATGCGCGGTCAGGAGTACGTGGGCGAGGAGCCGGCGGACCGCGGTTCGGCCTATGTGGTCCGCCGGCTCGGCTGAGTCAGAGGGTGCGGTTCACGCCAGGTGCTGCTGGACCTCGGCGGCGGCCTCGTGACCGTACGCCTTGGTGAAGCGGTCCATGAAGTGGGTGCGGCGCAGGGTGTACTCCTGGGTGCCGACCGTCTCGATGACCAGGGTGGCGAGCATGCAGCCGACCTGGGCGGCGCGCTCCAGGCCGACGCCCCAGGCGAGGCCCGAGAGGAAACCGGCCCGGAAGGCGTCGCCGACGCCGGTCGGGTCGGCCTTGCTCTCCTCCTCGGGGCAGCCGACCTCGATGACCGGCTCGCCGACCCGCTCGATCCGGACACCGCGGGCGCCGAGGGTGGTGACGCGGTGGCCGACCTTGGAGAGGATCTCCTCGTCGCTCCAGCCGGTCTTGGACTCGATGAGCCCCTTCTCGTACTCGTTGGAGAAGAGGTAGGTGGCGCCGTCGAGGAGGATGCGGATCTCGTCGCCGTCCATCCGCGCGATCTGCTGCGAGAAGTCCGCGGCGAACGGGATGTTCCGGGAGCGGCACTCCTCGGTGTGGCGGAGCATCGCCTCGGGGTCGTCGGCCCCGATGGAGACGAGGTCGAGGCCGCCGACGCGGTCGGCGACGTTCTTCAGCTCGATGAGGCGGGCCTCGCTCATCGCGCCCGTGTAGAAGGAGCCGATCTGGTTGTGGTCGGCGTCGGTGGTGCAGACGAAGCGGGCGGTGTGCAGAACCTCGGAGATACGGACCGAACCGGTCTCGACGCCGTGCCGGTCGAGCCAGGCGCGGTACTCGTCGAAGTCGGATCCCGCGGCGCCCACGAGGATCGGCGCGGTGCCGAGCAGCCCCATCCCGAAGCAGATGTTGGCGGCGACACCGCCCCGGCGCACATCGAGGTTGTCGACCAGGAAGGAGAGGGAGACCGTGTGCAGCTGATCCGCGACCAGCTGGTCGGCGAAGCGGCCGGGGAAGGTCATGAGGTGGTCGGTGGCGATCGAGCCGGTGACTGCAATACGCACGGGGAGACTGCTCCTGCGGAAGGCGAAGGGCCGCGAGTGCGCCCTCCGGGACGACGTGACAGTTCACGCTACCGGGTGGCCCGATCTCTAGGAAAAGGGAAAACTACCCGATAGTAGGGCTTTCTACCTGAGTGCGACCGTGGTTACGGTGCGGATATGTCGAAGCACACCGCATTGCCCGAGTCGGAATTGAGCCTGGCCGCACTGCGCGGTGACTGCGCGCGGATGGCGCCGCACTGGACGGCGTCGGTGAAGAGCGCCCCGGCACCGGTGAAGCCGTCCCTGATCAGCGGGGTGCGGATCCCGCCCTCGTCGGCGCGGCTGATCGACGCGATGTCCGAGTACGGCGACTGAGAACCCGCGGGGCCGGGCCGGCCGACGCCGTCTTTCGGCCCTTCTCGCGCGCGTTCCGGCCCGAACCGTACGGTGCCGGGGTCCAGGACTCCCCCGCCCGGTGGAACCGCACGCTCCTCCGTTCCGTCCCACCGGTGTCCCCGCCCCGGGGACACGCGGCAGACACCGCGACGGCGACGCAGTCGAAGGAGCGATCCGGTGAGCACCGAGCGACCCGACAACGACGTGACCGGCCCCCGGCGGCGGCGTCCGCCGCTCGCGGTGGCCTCGGTGGCCGCGGCCGTGCTGCTGGCCGGGGGCGGCGGGGCGTACTGGGCCTCGACCGCCTCGGGCGACGGCGGCGCGGCGGACAGCGGTACGGCGGCGAAGAAGTCGGCCCCCCTGCTGGCCCTGGACGCCTCGGCGGACGGCCCGGACTCCCCGTCCTCGGCCTCGGACTCCGCTCCCCCGGGCATCGCCCCCGGCGAACCGGATCCGGGCGGCCCGCCCGTGGTCTACCGGGCCGCGGGCGAACTCCCGGACGGCCCGGACGAGGCGGCGGTCCACGAGGCGAAGGGCGCGGTCGCGTCGGCCGAGGTCGCCCGGCTGGCGAAGGCGCTGGGCATCCCGGGCTCGCCGCGCACCGAGGGCACGTCCTGGGTGGTCGGCGACGACGACGGCCCCGGCGCGCTCCTGAAGGTGACGAAGCAGGCCCCGGGCACCTGGACGTTCGCCCGCACGACCCCGTCCAAGCCCTGCGAGCCGGGGAAGATGTGCGCCAACGACGCGCTGGGGTCCGGCGGCGACCCGGTGAGCGAGAAGGCGGCGAAGGCGGCCGCGGCCCCGGTGCTCAAGGCGGCCGGCCAGGACGACGCGGCGCTGAACGCGGGCCAGTTGATGGGCGACGCCCGCGTGGTGAACGCCGACCCGAAGATCGACGGGCTCCCGACGTACGGCTGGTCGACCGGTGTCCAGGTGGGCCCGGACGGCAAGGTGACCGGCGGCAGCGGGCATCTGAAGGCGCTGGAGAAGGGTGCCGTCTACCCGGCGGTCGGCGCGGACGAGGCGCTGAAGCAGCTGAACGAGGCGAGCAGGGGCAAGGGCGACGCGGACCGGGACATCGGCGGCTGCGCCACTCCCGTACCGCTGGAGGGTGAGCAGAAGTCCCCCTCCGACCCGCAGTGCGTGCCGTCGAACGGCAAGCGGGCGCCGGTGACGCAGACGGTCGAGGACGCGGTGTTCGGTCTCGCGCTGCACTACGTGGACGGCCGGCAGACCCTGGTGCCGTCCTGGCTCTTCACGGTCCGCCAGGCGCCGGGCGGCCCGGAGAACACGGTCACGCAGGTCGCGGTGGACCCGAAGTTCATCGAGAAGCCGGACGCGCCGACGACGCCCTCCGGGGACCGGAAGGTGACCTCGTACGGGGCGGACGGGCGGACCCTTGAAGTGACGTTCTGGGGCGGCGTGTGCAGTACGTACACGGCGAACGCGAAGGAGAGCGCGGGCCAGGTGCGGATCACGGTGACGGAGAAGCCGCAGGAGGAGAAGAAGGCCTGCATCATGATCGCCAAGGAGCTGACCCGGACGGTGACGCTGGAGAAGCCGCTGGGCGACCGCACGGTGATCGACGCGGCCTCGGGCGGCGCGGTGCCGCGCGGCTGACGCGGACGGCGGCCTGCGCACGGCGGCGGGCAATACATACGGCGGCGGCGTCGGACAGGAGGATGCCGTCGCTCACGGTGGTGGTCTCGTCCGATACGGACATCTGCTTCTCTCCC
>NZ_JAFEUF010000546.1 GCF_016901035.1 Streptomyces durocortorensis | reverse complement strand
GGGTCGCGGGGCCGGGGGTGAACGGGTTGGTCTTCACCACCGGGGGGCCCTTGACGTCCGTGCCGCTCGCCGGGCCGCCGGGCTTCTCCGACCCCGACAGGCCCCCGTCTCCGCCGCCCAGGATGCTGTTCGGCCCCGGCATGTCGTTGATATCGGTGAACCGGTCGTTGTTGAAGTAGTTGTTGTAGATGGAGAAGGCGCCCGCTCCGACGGCCAGCCCCGCGCCCATGTCGAACACGGTGCTGGTGCCGGAGCCGACGAACGTCTCCCACTTGAATTCCCACTTGTCGTAGAAGGCCCCGTTGATGATGACTTCGGCGGTGCTCTCGGCTGCACCGCCGACCACGAAGGTGGTGACCACGACCGGCGGGCCGTTCACGATCCCCTTGAACAGCAGGCTGTTCGGGTCGATCTTGAACTTGCTGAAGATGTCCCCGAGGAGGTCCTTGAAGATGTTCTTGATGGGCTTCAGGAACTTGTCGAAGATCTCCATGAAGCCGGCGGTGAGCGCGCCGAAGGCCGCCGCGACACCGACGTCCTTCCAGTCCACTCCCCCGGGCTTCCGGCCCCCGGTGTTC
>NZ_JAFEUF010000545.1 GCF_016901035.1 Streptomyces durocortorensis | reverse complement strand
CAACGCCCCCACACGATCCGACCCCAGCACCACCGCACGATGCTCCAGCACCGCCCGACCCGTCGCGAGGGTGCGGGCGACGCCTGCCGGGTCAAGGCTCTCGGCGACGCCGGTCAGCCGTTCGGCCTGTCCCCGCAGTGCCTCGGGGGTGCGGGCGGACAGGATCCAGGGCAGCGCCGTGGTGTCGGCGATGCGCGGAGCGGGCTCGTCGGTGGCGTCGGCCCTGTCCTCGGGCTGGTGGTCGGGCTGGTCGTCGGTGGGTGGGGCCGCGGCGTCGGCGCTCTCCAGGACCAGGTGGGCGTTGGTGCCGCTGATGCCGAACGAGGACACACCCGCACGGCGGGGCCGCTCGGGGTCCTGCGGCCAGGCTGTCGGGGAGGTCAGCAGCCGGACCTGGCCCTGGGACCAGTCGACGTGCGGGGTCGGTTCGTCCACGTGGAGGGTGGGCGGCATCTCCTCGCCGCGCAGGGCCATCACCATCTTGATGAGGCCGGCGACACCGGACGCGGCCTGGGAGTGCCCGATGTTCGACTTGACCGACCCCAGCCACAGCGGACGGCCCTGCGGCCGGTCCTGCCCAT
>NZ_JAFEUF010000544.1 GCF_016901035.1 Streptomyces durocortorensis | reverse complement strand
GGTAGGGGGCGGGCGCTGGTGGCGGGTGCGGGTCCGGCGATGCGGATCCGGCGGTCCGGCGGTCCGGCGGTCCGGCGGTCCGGCGGTCCGGCGGTCCGGCGATGCGGATCCTGCGGTCCGGCGATGCGGGTCCGGCAAAGCCTGGTGGCGGCTCGGCGGACTTCGGGCTGAGGCCGGCCGGGCCCCGCGGCGGCCCCGAGGCGTCGGCCAGGCGGCCGAGGGACCTCCGCCGATGGCGCCAAGGCCCTCCCCGGTGGCCGGATCTGCTCCATCCGGCGGGCAGGCGGGCGTCCTGTGCGGGGGTGGTGCGTGCCGTGGCCGCCGACCGCGCCGCCGCCTCCCTACCTTCGTACCGTGAGCCTCCCCCGCCTCTTCTCCCTCGCCCTCGCGCCCCTGGTCGTCGCCGCCCTGATCGCCCCGCCGCCGGTCGCCGTGGCCGCCGGACCCGAGCCCGTACCGACGCCCGGCCAGCGCCGGCCCCCCCCCCCCCCCCGGCCCCGCCCCCGCCCCCCGCCCCCCCCCCGCCGCCCCGCCGCCCCCCCCCCCCGGGCCCCCCGCGCCCCCCCCCCGGCGGGCGCCCCC
>NZ_JAFEUF010000543.1 GCF_016901035.1 Streptomyces durocortorensis | reverse complement strand
CCCCCGAGCACCCCGCCCGGATCTCCGTCTCCCAGCTCCTCCCCGACGTGTACAAGGCGATGATCCGGCTCGACATCGCCGCCCGTCAGGGCCTGGACCCGGTCCTGGTGGAGCTGGTGAAGATCCGGGCCTCGCAGCTCAACCAGTGCGCGTTCTGCCTGGACATGCACAGCAAGGACGCGCTCGCGGCGGGCGAGTCCGTCGAGCGGATCGTGCAGCTCAGCGCGTGGAAGGAGTCGCAGCACTTCTACACCCCGAAGGAGCTGGCGGCGCTCGCGCTCACCGAGGCGGTCACCGTTCTGACCGACGGCTTCGTCCCGGACGAGGTGTACGCGGAGGCCGCGCAGCACTTCGAGGAGACGGAGCTGGCCCAGCTGATCGCCGCCATCACGGTGATCAACGCCTGGAACCGCTTCGGCGTCACCGGCCGGCTGGCCCCGGGCCACTACACGCCCGGCGACTTCAAGAGCTGACCGCGGGTCCTTCGGACGGGAACGCATCGAGCGCCCCCCCGCCGCCGGGGGGGCGGGGGGGGGGGGGGGGGGGGGGGGCGGGGGGGGGGGGGGGGGGGGGGGTGGGGGGGGGGGCGCCGGAGCCCCCGGCGACGG
>NZ_JAFEUF010000542.1 GCF_016901035.1 Streptomyces durocortorensis | reverse complement strand
CGGTGGATCTGTTCGACCGGGTGTCGGTGGAGCGGTTGGCCGGGCGTTTGGTGGGTGTGCTGGAGGCGGTGGCCGCGGATCCGGGGGTTCGGGTCGGTGCGGTGGATGTGCTGGGTGTGGTGGAGCGGGACCGGGTGCTGGGGGAGTGGGCGGGTTCTGCGCGTGTGGTGGAGGCGGTGTCGTTCCATGGGTTGTTCGAGGCGGTGGTGGACCGGTCGCCGGACGTGCTTGCGGTGGTGGGTGCGGGGTTCAGCTGGTCGTACGGGGAGGTGGAGGAGCGGGCGAACCGGTTGGCTCGGTGGTTGATGGGCCAAGGGGTTGGTTCGGAGTCGGTGGTGGCGTTGGTGTTGCCGCGGTCGGCGGAGATGGTGGTGGCGCAGCTGGCGGTGTTGAAGGCGGGGGCGGCGTATCTGCCGGTGGATCCGGAGTATCCGCAGGAGCGGATCGCGTACATGCTGGACGACTCCCGTCCCGCGCTTGTCCTTCGTGAACTTCCGAACTTGACAGCTGAGTTGGATGGTTCGCGTCCGGGTGTGGCGGTTGCTCCGGGGGGTGCGGCGTATGTGATTTACACGTCGGGTTCGACGGGCCGGCCGAAGGGTGTGGTGGTCTCCCACGCGGGGCTGGCGAGTTT
>NZ_JAFEUF010000541.1 GCF_016901035.1 Streptomyces durocortorensis | reverse complement strand
GGGGTGCGGAGGGTGGGGCTGCTCGGCACGGCGTTCACCATGGAGCAGGAGGTCTACCGGGACCGGCTGCGGGACGGGGCGCTGGATGTACGCGTCCCGGACGCGGCGGGCCGGGCTCTGGTCCACGAGGTGATCTACGGCGAACTGTGCCTGGGCGAGGTGCGTGCCGAATCCCGTGAGGCGTACCGGGAGATCATCCGGGGCCTGGTGGCGGACGGCGCGGAGGGGGTGATCCTCGGCTGCACGGAGATCGAACTGCTCATCGGCCAGGAGGACAGCCCGGTGCCGGTCTTCCCCACCGCCCGGCTGCACGCCCTGGCGGCGGTGGACGCGGCCCTGTCCGGGGACATCCGGTAGGAGGTCCGGAGGGCAGGAGCGGATCGCGCATCGGACCGGGGGCGCGGACCGGCTGGGGTCCACGGACCGGCTCGGGCCCGCGGATCGGGCCGGATTCCCTGATCGGCCCGGACCCCGCCGACCGCCCCGAGCCGGAACGGGCCCTGAACGGGCCCCTGTTCGCGTCATTCCGGAGCGGGGGGGGGGGGGGGGGGGGGGGGGGGGGGGGGGGGGGGGGGGGGGGGGGGGGGGGGGGGGGGCGCGGGGGGGGGCGCGGGGGGGGGGGGGGCGGGCCCCCGGGGGGGGCGGGG
>NZ_JAFEUF010000540.1 GCF_016901035.1 Streptomyces durocortorensis | reverse complement strand
GTCCTGGCGCGGCCGGGCCTGGCTCGGCCGCCCGGCCAGTGCCGGCTCGGCGGTCCCGGCGCGACCCGGCCGGTCCCGGCGCGGCTTGTGCCGGTCCGGCTCGGCCTGCCTGCCCCGGCCCGGCCCCTCGCCGCTTGGCTTGTCCCGGCGCGGCCCCGCCGGCCCGGCCCGTGAGTCCGCGCCCGCTGCCCGTCACCCTCAGCCCTGCCGGATCTCACCGGTGTAGATGGCGTCCTCGTCCGGCAGCGTCACCGTGACCGGGAGCCCGAACCCGTACAGCAGGAGCGTCGAGACGACCGACACCTCCGGGCCCCGGGCGTCGGAGGAGAAGGTGAAACGGTGCCGGACCTTCCGCAGCCGGCCGTCCTCGTCGAGGTACGCGTCGAACGGGACGGCGTCCTTGCTGAACCCTTTCGCCGCCGCGCTCAGCGCCCCGCGCGACTGCGGCGATGCGGCCCGGGCCGCCCGCCCGAGGTCCGCGACGCCCCGGTAGTGATGCACCGTCACCCCGGCCAGCTCCGACTTCCCCGCGTACGTCACATCGGCCGCGCCGCGCAGCAGTTCGGCCGCCGCCATCGGGTCGGTGACGCCGCCGGTGAGGAGGTTGCCGTCCTTCAGCGTGGTCGTGTCGATCCTGACCCACTTGTCGTCGGGCACCCCGGCGCCGCGGTTCTTCATGTACAGCGCGCCGGGGGCCAGCAGCTCGGTGATGGGCCGG
>NZ_JAFEUF010000539.1 GCF_016901035.1 Streptomyces durocortorensis | reverse complement strand
CCGGCTGCGGGCGGCCCCCCCCCCCACGACCGCGCCGCCGTCGGCGAGGCCCCGCCCGGCGGGGGGGGGCGGGGGCGCCCCGGGGGGCCCCCCCCCGCCCGCCCCCGGGGGGGGGGGCGCCCCGGGGCGGGCCCGCTGGGGGGGGGGGGGGGGGGGTAGGGGGGGAAGCGTGGACAACTCAGGCACCTTTCGGGCGCGCCTCGGGTACGTCGGGGCGTGCGGGATCGCCCGGGAAGCCGCCGGGGCACGGAGGGAGGAGAGGTGGGGGTGAGAGTGGGGTGAGGGTGGACCGTGGTGGGGTGAGGGGGAGGGCGGGGAGCGTGCGTCCACGTCAGGGCATCGACGTGGCCCCATCAGTCGTCGCTGCCGAGGTCGACGTCTCTGTCGCCGCCGGTGGCGTGTCGGGCGTGGTCGTACTCGTCCTCGTGGACAGTCCGCCCGGCGCGGTGGTCCGGGCCGATGTCCCCTCCGTGCCCGCGCTCCCCGGCACCGTGTTGCTCGGCGTCGGCGGCGGTGACGGCGGCTCCGTAGGCAGCCCCTGCGTCGGTACGGGCGACGGGTGGCCGGGCGACGGATAGCCGGGCGACGGGCTCGTGGGCGGGGCGGCCCGCCCCCGCCCGACCCCCCCCCCCCCCCCCCCCCCCCCCCCCCGCCCCCCCCCCCCCCCCCCCACCCCCCCCCCCCCCCCCCCCCCCCCCCCCCCCCCCCCCCCCCCCCCCCCCCCCCC
>NZ_JAFEUF010000538.1 GCF_016901035.1 Streptomyces durocortorensis | reverse complement strand
GCGGACGACCAGGTTCGAACTGGCGACCTCAACCTTGGCAAGGTTGCGCTCTACCAACTGAGCTACGTCCGCAGTGCGCCGAAGCGCGATGCCTACTATACCCATCCCCGCTCGCGGGCGAGACGCACCGCCGTATGCCGGTTCTCCGCACCGATCTTGGAGGCGGCCGAGGACAGGTAGTTGCGTACGGTCCCCTGGGAGAGCGAGGCCCGCTCCGCGATCTCGGCGACCGGCGCCCCGTCCGCCGCCAGTTCGAGCACCTCGGCCTCCCGGGCGGTCAGCGGGGAGTCCCCGGCGGAGATCGCGTCGGCCGCCAACTCCGGATCCACGTAACGGTTTCCGGCGTGGACGGTACGGATGATCTCGGCGAGCCTGCGGGCGCTGACCGTCTTCGGGACGAACCCGCGTACGCCGGCGGCCAGGGCCCGTTTCAGATGCCCGGGGCGGCCGTGGCTGGTCACGATCATGGTGCGGCAGTCCGGCAGTTCGGCCCGCAGCGATGTGGCGACCTTCACACCGTCCGCGCCCGGCATCTGGAGGTCGAGGACGGCGACGTCGGGCCGGTGCGCCAGCGCCATCGCCAGGGCCTCGGGACCGCTCGCCGCCTCCGCGACCACGACGAGGTCCTCCTCCAGGGCGAGCAGCGCGGCCAGCGCGCCCCGGATCAGGTGCTCGTCGTCGGCCAGCAGGACCCTCAGGGGCTGCGCGGTGGTCATCGTTCCTCCGGGAGGGCGGCAGGGGCGTCGGAAGAGGGGGC
>NZ_JAFEUF010000053.1 GCF_016901035.1 Streptomyces durocortorensis | reverse complement strand
GCGAAGCCGGGGGTGGTGGGGGAGTGGTGCCTGCGGGAGGGGTCGGCATGGACGGTTCATCCATTCATCTCGGTGAGAGTGGAGGAAACGTACACTTCAGCGTCGGCTTTCGGCCACCTACCGTCTTCCTCGCACGTACATCTGTTTGCGCGAGACGGAGGGAAGCCCATGGCTGTCGACTACGCCGTGATCGTCGTCTACCTGGCCGGCATGCTCGCCATGGGCTGGTGGGGCATGCGCCGCGCCAAGTCCAAAGCTGAGTTCCTGGTCGCGGGCCGCCGTCTCGGGCCGGGCATGTACTCCGGCACCATGGCCGCGATCGTCCTCGGCGGCGCGTCCACCATCGGCGGTGTCGGGCTCGGCTACCAGTACGGCCTCTCCGGCGCGTGGATGGTCTTCACCATCGGCCTCGGGCTCCTCGCGCTGTCCGTCTTCTTCTCCGCGCGGATCGCCCGGCTGAAGGTCTACACCGTCTCCGAGATGCTCGACCTGCGCTACGGCGGCCGGGCCGGGATCATCTCCGGCGTCGTGATGTGGGCGTACACGCTGATGCTCGCGGTCACCTCGACGATCGCGTACGCCACCATCTTCGACGTCCTCTTCGACGTGAACCGGACCGTCGCGATCGTCCTCGGAGGCGTGATCGTCGTCGCGTACTCGACGCTCGGCGGCATGTGGTCGATCACGCTCACCGACATGGTCCAGTTCGTCGTCAAGACCATCGGGGTGCTGCTGCTCCTGCTGCCGATCGCCGTCGTCAAGGCGGGCGGCTTCAGCGAGATGAAGGCGCAGCTGCCGACCGAGTACTTCGACCCGCTCGGTATCGGCGGTGAGACGATCTTCACGTATGTCCTGATCTACACCTTCGGCATGCTCATCGGGCAGGACATCTGGCAGCGCGTGTTCACCGCGCGCAGCGACACGACGGCGCGGTGGGGCGGAACGGTCGCCGGTACGTACTGTCTCGTCTACGCCATCGCCGGAGCCGTCATCGGCACCGCCGCCAAGGTGATGTACCCGAACCTGGCGAGTGCGGACGCGGCCTTCGCGACGATCGTCAAGGACGAGCTGCCGGTCGGCGTGCGCGGGCTGGTGCTCGCCGCCGCGCTGGCCGCTGTGATGTCGACGTCCTCGGGCGCGCTGATCGCCTGCGCCACGGTCGCCAACAACGACATCTGGTCCCGGTTGCGGGGGGTCGTCGGGCGCGGCGGGAGTGGCGCCGGGGACGAACCGCACGACGAGGTCAAGGGGAACCGGGCGTTCATCCTCATCATGGGGATCGCCGTCATTCTGATCGCCATCGCGCTGAACGACGTGGTGGAGGCGCTGACCGTGGCCTACAACCTGCTGGTGGGCGGGCTGCTCGTGCCGATCATCGGCGGGCTGCTGTGGCGGCGCGGCACGGCGGCCGGGGCGCTGTCGGCGGTGGCCGTGGGCGGTGTCGCGGTGATCGGGCTGATGTGGCACTACGGGATCCTCGCCAACCAGCCGATCTACTACGGGCTGCTGGCGTCGCTGGCCGTGTACGTGGTCGTGTCGCTGGCTACGCCGCCTACGGATGCGGATGTGCTGGCCGCGTGGCGCGAACGCTTGGCGGGGCGGGGCGGGCCCGACCCGACGGCTCCGGCCCACCCCAGCGGCGCTTCCAGCCCGTCCGGCGTTTGAGGACGGAACCCTCGGGCTGGATCCGGCCGGCCTCAAAGATGTCCTCAATCGCCGGACGGGCTGGGTCTTGCCGGATGGGCTGAGTTTGGCCGGGCCCACCGATGTCCTCAATCGCCGGACGGGCTTGATGTGGCCGGACGGGCTTGATGTGGCCGATTGATGGCGAAGCGGCCGCCGGACGCCCCCGGCAACCCATCGCACCCCACCGCACCCCGCACACTGGACACCGTACGAAACCGAAGGAAAGGCACACCCCCCATGAGCAGCACCGATGCGCCGCGCGGCCCCATCGACTCCTCCCGCGTCCCCCGGTACGCCGGGCCCGCGACGTTCGCCCGGCTGCCGCGGCTCGACGAGGTCGGGCGTACCGACGTCGCCGTGGTCGGCGTGCCCTTCGACACCGGAGTCTCCTACCGGCCCGGCGCCCGCTTCGGCGGCAACGCCATCCGTGAGGCCTCCCGGCTGCTGCGCCCGTACAATCCGGCCCAGGACGCCTCCCCCTTCGCGCTCGCCCAGGTCGCCGACGCCGGCGACATCGCGGCGAACCCGTTCAACATCAACGAGGCCGTCGAGACCATCGAGGGCGCGGCCGACGACCTCCTGGGCACCGGCGCACGCCTGATGACCCTCGGCGGCGACCACACCATCGCCCTGCCCCTCCTGCGCTCCGTCGCCAAGAAGCACGGGCCCGTCGCCCTGCTCCACTTCGACGCGCACCTGGACACCTGGGACACCTACTTCGGCGCGGAGTACACCCACGGCACCCCGTTCCGCCGGGCCGTCGAGGAGGGCATCCTCGACACCTCCGCCCTCTCCCACGTCGGCACCCGCGGCCCGCTCTACGGCAAGCAGGACCTGACCGACGACGAGAAGATGGGCTTCGGCATCGTCACCTCCGCCGACGTCATGCGGCGCGGCGTCGACGAGATCGCCGACCAGCTGCGGCAGCGCATCGGGGACCGGCCGCTGTACATCTCCATCGACATCGACGTCCTCGACCCGGCGCACGCCCCCGGCACCGGCACCCCCGAGGCCGGCGGCCTCACCTCCCGCGAGCTGCTGGAGATCCTGCGCGGGCTCTCCTCCTGCCACCTGGTCTCCGCCGACCTGGTCGAGGTCGCCCCCGCGTACGACCACGCCGAGATCACCTCCGTGGCTGCCTCGCACGCCGCGTACGAGCTCACGACGATCATGTCCCGCCAGATCGCGGCGGCTAAGGCGCAGAAGGACACCACCGGAGCCGAGGACGCCAAGTGAGCCACGACCACCACGACGACCGGCCGCAGCTCACCGCCGCCCAGGCCGCCGCCGTACTCGACCCGCCGGCCGGCCGCAACGGCGGTGACCTCGTCGTCGAGTCCCTCCAGGGCCTCGGCGCGACCACCGTCTTCGGGCTGCCCGGTCAGCACGCGCTCGGCATGTTCGACGCGCTGCGCCGCTCCTCGCTGCGGTACGTCGGACTCCGCGTCGAGAACAACGCCGGGTTCGCCGCCGACGCGTACGGCCGGATCACGGGGGAGGTGGCCCCGCTGCTCCTCTCGACGGGCCCCGGTGCGCTCACCTCGCTCGCCGCGCTCCAGGAGGCGGCTGCCGCCTCCGCGCCCGTCCTCGCCATCTCCAGCCAGATCCCCACGGCCGGCCTCGGCGGCGGGCGGCACGGCTATCTCCACGAGCTGCGTGACCAGCAGGCCTCCGTCCGCGACATCGTGAAGTCCGTCCACACCGTGCGGACCGCGTCCCAGATCCCGTCCGCGATCGCCGCCGCCTGGGAGTCCGCGCTGACCGCCCCGCACGGGCCGGTCTGGGTCGAGATCCCGCAGGACGTGCTGCTGGCCGAGACGACTCTCCCCGTCGTCAGCGCCATGGACGCCACCCCGCGCGAGCTGTACCCGAGGCCCGAGCTGACGATCGCCGCCGCGCACCTGCTGTCCAACGCCGAGCGGCCCGTGATCATCGCGGGCGGCGGAGTCGTACGCTCCGACGCCTCCGGCAAGCTGCGCGCGCTGGCCGAGAAGATCGACGCCCCCGTCGTCACCACCTTCGGCGGCAAGGGCGCCTTCCCCTGGGAGCACCCGCTCTCGCTGCGTTCCTGGCTGGAGGACCGGCACACCACCGACTTCCTGGAGGACGCGGACGTCCTGCTCGTCGTCGGCTCCGGGCTCGGCGAACTCTCCTCGAACTACCACACCTTCCGCCCGCGCGGCCGGGTGATCCAGATCGAGGCGGACGCCGGGAAGCTGGAGTCCAACCACCCCGCCCTCGGCATCCACTCCGACGCCCGCGAGGCGCTGGCCGACCTGCTGGAGGCCGTCGAGCGCCGTGAGGATGCGGGCGCCGCCGAGCGCGTACGCACGGTGCTGGAGAAGGTACGGGTCCGGATCGAGGCCCAGGACCTCACCCTGGAACAGCAGGTCCTCGCCGCCGTCCGCGAGGCGCTGCCCGACGCCGCGCCCAGCTTCTGGGACATGACGATCCTGGCGTACTGGGCCTGGTCCGCCTTCGACGCCCGCCGCCCCAACACCATGCACTCCGCCCAGGGCGCGGGCGGGCTCGGCTACGGCTTCCCGGCCGCCATCGGGGCCGCTGCCGCCGACCCGACTAAGCCCGTGCTCGCGGTCTCCGGCGACGGCGGCGCGATGTACTCCATCGCGGAGCTGGCCACCGCGCGCCAGTACGACCTGCCGCTGACCTGGCTGATCGTCGACGACGGGGGCTACGGCATCCTGCGCGAGTACATGACGGGCGCCTTCGGCGAGGCCACCGGCACCGAGCTGTCCCGCCCGGACTTCGTCGCCCTCGCCGAGTCCTTCGGCGTGCCCGCTGTCCGTACGACACCGGAGTCCCTCGCCGCAGACTTGGGCAAGGCGCTCGCCGCCCCGGGGCCGTCGGTCGTGGTGCTCCCGGCGCTGCTGCGGATGTTCGAGCCGACGCACCTGTAGGCCGGTCAGACCCTTCAGCCCGTGGCCGCCGCCCTCTCCGTGCCCGTGTCCGCATCCGTCTCCGCTTCGGCGGCGGACATGTGCTCCGTGGAGGGCGGCTCCGCGCCGGACTCCTCCGGTGTGTTCCCGTCGAGATCGGTGAACGTCACGCGGATGCTGCTCCCGAACAGCTCCATCCGGAACATCGCTTCCATGGCACGGGCCAGCCGAGCCAGCAGAGGCACCGTGGGAACCGTGCCGCCGAGCTCCAGCTTCGAGACCTGCGGCTGCGTCATACCGGCGCGCCGGGCCAGCTCGGTCTGCGACAGGCCGAGGGCGGCCCGGCGGTCGTACACGGCCTGTCCGAGGTCGAACGCGAGAGAGATCTCCTCGCGCCGCCGCTCCACCTCGGGGTCCTCGGCGATCCCCTGGGCGGCCTTCTCGTCGCGGGCGAGCTTCCAGCGTGCGTGGCTGACCATTACCGCTTCTCCTTCTCCTCGTCGGCTGTGCGCGTGTACACATCGTGGGCCCGTGGGTGCTGGGTCTCGCAGAGCACCTTGGCGCGCTTGGCACGGGCGACCTCGGCCGTCTCCCGCTGTCGGGTCTTGCGGAAGACGGTAAGCAGAACGATCCGGCGATCCGGTGCCAGCCAGTAGGGAATCCGGGTCGCACCCCGGCGGCCGAGGCTGAACCGCAGCTCGCGGACGCCGTCGCCCAGGTGCCGGGAGTACGGCTCCCCGAGCGTCGTCGGGCGCTCCCGCACCAGCTCGGCGACGTGCTCGACCACAAGGAAGTCGTGGTACGGCAGATTCATCAGCCACAGCCGAACCTCGGGTTCGATCTCGATCACATAGGGCGTATCTATATATCGGAACGTATAGACACTTCAGTGTATGGCAACCGCCTTCTCCCTGCAGTCACCCGGACGAGTGGTCCCGCCCGGGCGGTTGCCACGGCTCCCTTTTGTTGCGGAGGGATGAAATCCGCCCCCCACCGTGTTGGTGCCTTCCGGAAGATCAGGTCGGACGGCTGGGAAGCAGGAGGCAACGCGTGACGGGCGCAGAGCAACAGGGGTGGGGCCGGCGGCTGACCGGGTACGCGTGGCGGTACCGGCGGAACGTCGTGCTCGCCCTCGGCTCGTCGCTCGCCGGCATGGCCGTCATGGCCCTCGTGCCGCTCATCACCAAGGTGATCATCGACGACGTGGTCACCGACCACACCCGCTCCCTCGCCGTCTGGACGGGGCTGCTCATCGGCGCGGCCGTCCTCGTCTACATCGCCACCTACATCCGCCGCTACTACGGCGGCCGGCTCGCCCTGGACGTCCAGCACGATCTGCGTACGGACATGTACGCGACGATCACCCGGCTCGACGGGAAGCGTCAGGACGAGCTGTCCACCGGGCAGGTCGTCGGCCGGGCCACCAGCGACCTCCAGCTGATCCAGGGGCTGCTGTTCATGCTCCCGATGACCATCGGGAACGTGCTGCTCTTCCTCATCTCCCTGGTGATCATGGCGTGGCTCTCGCTGCCCCTGACCCTCGTCGCCCTCGCCGTCGCCCCCGCCCTCTGGTTCATCGCCCGCCGTTCCAAGACCCGCCTCTTCCCCGCCACCTGGTACGCCCAGAGCCAGGCCGCCGCCGTCGCCGGAGTCGTCGACGGGGCCGTCTCCGGGGTCCGGGTCGTCAAGGGGTTCGGGCAGGAGGACCAGGAGACCGGGAAGCTCCGCGAGGTCGGCCGACGCCTCTTCGCCGGGCGGCTGCGCACCATCCGGCTGAACTCCCGCTACACCCCCGCCCTCCAGGCCGTGCCCGCCCTCGGCCAGGTCGCCATGCTCGCCCTCGGCGGCTGGCTGGCCACCCGGGGTGAGATCACCCTCGGCACGTTCGTCGCCTTCTCCACCTACCTCGCCCAGCTCGTCGGCCCGGTCCGGATGCTCGCCATGGTGCTGACCGTGGGGCAGCAGGCCCGCGCCGGTGTCGAACGCGTCCTGGAGCTGATCGACACCGAGCCGTCCATGACGGACGGGACCAAGGAACTGCCCGCCGACGCCCCGGCCGGGATCGAGTTCGACGACGTCCGGTTCGGCTATGACGACGACCGGCCCGTACTCGACGGGTTCTCGCTCACCGTCGAACCCGGCGAGACCGTCGCCGTCGTCGGCGCGTCCGGCAGCGGCAAGTCCACCGTCTCGCTCCTGCTGCCCCGCTTCTACGACGTCTCCCACGGGGCCGTCCTCATCGGCGGGCACGACGTCCGCGAGCTGACCCAGGCCTCCCTGCGCGCCGCCATCGGGCTCGTCCCCGAGGACAGCTTCCTGTTCTCCGACACCGTCCGCGCCAACATCGCCTACGGCTTCCCCGACGCCACCCAGGAGCAGATCGAGACGGCCGCCCGCGCCGCCCAGGCCCACGGGTTCATCTCCGAGCTGCCGAAGGGGTACGACACCACCGTCGGCGAGCACGGGCTCACCCTCTCCGGCGGTCAGCGCCAGCGCGTCGCCCTCGCCCGGGCCATCCTCACCGACCCCCGGCTCCTCCTCCTCGACGACGCGACCTCCGCCGTCGACGCCCGCGTCGAGCACGAGATCCACGAGGCGCTCAAGCAGGTGATGGCCGGGCGGACCACCCTCCTCATCGCCCACCGCCGCTCCACCCTCCAGCTCGCCGACCGCATCGCCGTCCTCGACGGCGGGAAGCTCGCCGCGATCGGCACCCACGACGAGCTGGAGCGCACCTCCGCCCTCTACCGCCGCCTCCTCACCGACCCCGACGAGCTGGGCGCCACCTCGCCCGGCCACCGGCCGCAGCGCACCGAGGCCGGCCCCGAGGACGACCGCGCCCTCCAGGAGGAGCTGGACGCCGAGTTCGACGCCGAGCGCGGCATCACCCCCGAGCTGTGGATCCGCCGGGAGGAGGAGCGGGACACCACCGTCGCCGGCATGCCCGCGACCCCCGAACTCCTCGCCCAGGTCGAGGCGCTGCCGCCCGCCACGGACACCCCCGAGGTCGACGAGGCCACCGCCGTGCGCCCGGAGGATTCGTACGGGCTGCGCCGGCTGCTGCGGGGTTTCGGCGCGGCCCTGCTCATCAGTCTCGGGCTCGTCGCCGTCGACGCCGGGATGGGCCTGCTGCTCCCGGTCCTGATCCGGCACGGCATCGACGAGGGCGTCAGCCAACTCTCGATCGGGGCGGTGTGGGCCGCCTCCGCGATCGCCCTGGTCGTCGTGCTCGTCCAGTGGATCGCCCAGACCGGCGAGATCCGGATGACCGGCCGGACCGGCGAACGGATCCTCTACTCACTCCGCCTGAAGATCTTCGCCCAGCTCCAGCGCCTCGGCCTCGACTACTACGAGCGCGAGCTGACCGGCCGGATCATGACCCGGATGACGACGGATGTGGACGCGCTCTCCACGTTCCTCCAGACCGGCCTGGTCACCGCGTTCGTCTCCGTGGTCACCTTCTTCGGGATCATGGTCGCGCTGCTCGTCCTGGACATCCAGCTCGCCCTGGTCGTCTTCGCCACCCTGCCCGTGCTGATCGTCGGCACCTTCTTCTTCCGGCGCAGCAGCGTCAAGGCGTACGAACTGGCCCGGACCCGCATCAGCTCCGTCAACGCCGACCTCCAGGAGTCCGTCGCCGGTCTCCGGATCGTCCAGGCCTTCGGCCGCGAGCACGACGGGGCCGCCCGCTACAGCGAGCGCAGCGACAGCTACCGCCAGGCCCGGGTACGCGGCCAGTGGCTGATCTCCGTCTACTTCCCGTTCGTCCAGCTGCTGGCCTCCGTCGCCGCCGCCGCGGTGATGATCGTGGGCGCGGGCCGGATCGACAACGGCACGCTGACCGTCGGCGCCCTGGTCGCCTACCTCCTCTACATCGACCTGTTCTTCGCCCCCGTCCAGCAGCTCTCCCAGGTCTTCGACGGCTACCAGCAGGCCACCGTCTCCCTCGGCCGCATCCAGGAGCTGCTGCGCGAGCCCACCTCGACCGCCGACCCGGACGAACCGCTCGACGTGCTCTCGCTGCGCGGTGAGATCGCGTTCGAGGACGTCTCCTTCGCGTACGGGGACGAGGAGGAGGCCCTCACCGGGATCGACCTCCACATCCCCGCCGGGCAGACCGTCGCCTTCGTCGGGGAGACGGGGGCCGGCAAGTCGACCCTGGTCAAGCTGGTCGCCCGGTTCTACGACCCCACCGGCGGCCGGGTCACCGCCGACGGCACCGACCTCCGCAAGCTCGACATGACCGCCTACCGGCACCGCCTCGGCGTCGTCCCGCAGGAGGCGTACCTCTTCGCCGGGACGGTCCGCGACGCCATCGCCTACGGGCTGCCCGATGCCACCGACGCCGAGGTCGAGGCCGCGGCCCGCGCGGTCGGCGCGCACGAGATGATCGCCACGCTGGAGGACGGCTACCTCCACGAGGTCGCCGAGCGCGGCCGCAACCTCTCCGCCGGGCAGCGCCAGCTGATCGCCCTGGCCCGCGCCGAGCTGGTCGACCCGGACGTCCTGCTCCTGGACGAGGCCACCGCCGCCCTCGACCTCGCCACCGAGGCCCTCGTCAACCAGGCGACCGACCGGCTCACCGGCCGCCGCACCACGCTGGTGGTCGCCCACCGGCTGACGACGGCCGCCCGCGCCGACCGGGTCGTGGTGATGGACCACGGCCGCGTCGCCGAGGACGGCACGCACGACGAGCTGCTCGCCCTGGACGGGCAGTACGCCCGGCTGTGGCGCACCTTCATCGGAGAGGGCATAGGGGAGGACGAGCCGGCGGCCGTATGAGAGCCCGCCGGGGCCGGGCAGGGAGCCCGGTGCCGTGCAACCTCCCGCGCGTCTGCTGCGTCGTAGCCAGGGACGCATGGGCGTACAGATGTCAGGTGGGGGCGAACGTGTTCGACAGGACTGCGGGGCGGGCGGGTCCGGACGGGACTGCGGGGTCGGCCGGAGAGCCGAGACCGACGCGGCGGCGGCGACGGCTGCCGCTGGTCGGCCTCCTCGTCCTGCCTCTGCTGGCCGGACTGGTCCCTCTCCTCGCCGCGCCGGGCACCGCCCAGGCCGCCTCCGGCTGCTCCGGCCGCCTGGCAAAGACGGTCGGGTTCTCCACGGGAGAGCTGCGCGTCTACAAGTCTCGCGCTCACGCCTGCGCGGTGACCGTCGCCAAGAAGCCCGGCAAGCGGCGGACGATGAGCGTCGCGCTCCAGGCGCGCGGCGGTCGCGCGGTCTCCGACAAGGGCTCGTACACGAAGATGGCGGGCCCGGTCACGGTCAACGCGCTGAACCGCTGCGTCCGGGCCACCGGCGCGATCGGCAGGAAATCCGTCTCCACCGGCTGGATCCTCTGCTGACATCCTGTGCGGACATTTTGTGCCGACATCTTGCGCTGACACGGACAACCGGGTCTGGCGTGGCGTGTGTTACCCCCGATAAGTTCACGGCGACTGTTGTGAACCAAGGGGAGCGTGCATGCGCAAGTCACTCACAGGGGTTCTCTCGCTCGCCGTGCTCATAGGCACGGTCGGAGCCACGGGGGCCTCGGCCGGTGCGGCCACCGCCGCGGAACCGGCCGCGAAGCGGAGCAGCGGAGCCGCCGCCGGCAGCGAAGCGAGCGCCGAGGACATCAAGGACCGCATCCTGGCGATCCCGGGCATGAGCCTGATCGAGGAGAAGCCGTACGCGGGCTACCGCTACTTCGTCCTCAACTACACCCAGCCGGTCGACCACCGGCGGCCGTCCAAGGGCACGTTCCAGCAGCGCATCACCGTGCTGCACAAGGACGTCTCCCGCCCGACGGTCTTCTCCACCAGCGGCTACAACGTCTCGACCAACCCCAGCCGCAGCGAGCCGACGCAGATCATCGACGGCAACCAGGTCTCCCTGGAATACCGCTTCTTCACCCCGTCGCGCCCCGCCCCGGCCGACTGGTCCAAGCTGGACATCTGGCAGGCCGCCAGCGACCAGCACCGGGTGTTCACCGCGCTGAAGAAGATCTACGGCAAGAAGTGGCTGGCCACCGGCGGGTCCAAGGGCGGGATGACCGCCACGTACTTTGAGCGCTTCTACCCGAAGGACATGGACGGCGTCGTCGCCTACGTCGCGCCCAACGACGTCAACGACAAGGAGGACTCGGCGTACGACCGGTTCTTCCGCGACGTCGGCACCAAGGAGTGCCGCGACAAGCTCGGCGCGGTGCAGCGCGAGGCCCTGATCCGGCGGGCCCCGCTCCAGAAGAAGTACAAGGAGCAGGCCGCCGCCGCCGGCTGGACGTTCAACACCATCGGTTCCCTCGACCGCGCCTACGAGGCCACGGTCCTGGACTACACGTTCGCCTTCTGGCAGTACAGCCTGCTCGCCGACTGCGTGGACCTCCCGGCCGACGCCAAGAAGGCCACCGACGACGACATCTACAACTCCGTCGACTCCATCGTCGGCTTCTCCGGCTATGCCGACCAGGGCCTGGAGACGTACACCCCGTACTACTACCAGGCGGGCACCCAGCTCGGATCGCCGGACATCAAGCAGCCCTGGCTCGGCAACCTGAGCCGCTACGGCTACCAGCCCCCGCGCAACTTCGTGCCCCGCTCCATCCCGATGAAGTTCGACCGGGGCGCGATGCGGGACATCGACAGCTGGGTCAAGCACAACGCCCGCCGGATGATGTACGTCAACGGCGAGAACGACCCGTGGAGCGCGGAGCCGTTCCGCCTCGGCCGCGGTGCGAAGGACAGCGCGGTCTACACCGTCCCCGGCGGCAACCACGGCTCGAAGGTCTCCGGTCTCCCCGAGGCCCAGAAGGCCAAGGCCACCGCCGACATCCTGCGCTGGGCGGGCGTCGCCCCGGCGGCCGTCGAGAACGACCCGGCGAAGGCGAAGCCGCTGGCGAAGTTCGACACCAGGCTGGACCAGCGCAACGGCGAGGTCGAGCGCGACGAGGCCACGCTGCGCCCGTAGCAGGTCCGTGCGGCTCGTCCACGTCGGCTGCGCCCGTCGGTCACCGTCACCATCCGGTCGACCGGCGGGCGCACCCCACCGCCCTCTCTCCGCGCAGGGAGACGAACAGGTCCGTGTCGTCCGGGCACTGCGCCCGCCGCCGCACCGCCGACTCCACCCGGTAGCGCGGGGCGCGGCCGCCCGCGTCCGCGCAGGCGGTCTCCGTGACCTCGCCCGCGCGGGAGGCCGTGACGCAGTCGCCGACCACGGTCAGCGGGCCGCCGCCCTGCCCGGGGTCGCCCGGATGCGGCGGCTCCAGGTTCCGCATGCAGGCGTAACCGGTGGTGAGCCGGGAACGGGCCCCGGTGCCCGTCTCGGAGACGTGCAGGACGAAGTGGGGGGGGCCCGGGCCGGGGGGGCCCGACGACGGGGTGCCGAGGTGCCGGGCGAGGACGGTGGCCGCGGCCTTCTCGCTGCGGCAGAACACCTCCCGGATCACGGGGCCCCGCGAACTGCAGTCCCCGGGCCCGAGGAACACCACCCCGTACGGTGACGGGCCGGGCTGGGCGGGGGCGGGCCCCCGGTCGTCGGTGGCCGTTCCGCCGCCCGGGGCCGAGCAGGCCGCCAGCAGGAGCGCGACGCCGGCGGCGGGCACGGCCAGGACGGCGACCCGGGCCGGTAACGGGGTGGGCCGCCGGCTCCGGGCCCCCGAGGACACGTGCTCATCCATGAGAAACCCCCCAATACGTCAGTAGAGACGTACACCCGGTGCGGCCCGCCGGAGCGGGGCCACGCCAGGTGCAGGGGTGCTTTGCGCCGATGTCGGGATGCCCGGGCCGTCCGGACGCCGTAGGGCTAGTACGACAGTCCGTGGCCCACCGGGTACAGCACCTGCGTCGGGTCGTCCGCGCGTTGCACCGGGACCGGCAGGGTGCCCTCCGGTTCGGCGCGGCCCGCGATCACCCGGGCGGCGGCGCGCAGTTCGACATCGGTCCAGGAGTACGAGGCGAGGCTCGCCGCGACGCCGGTCCCGGTGAGGTGGGCGATGTCGTACGGGTTGCGGATCGCGACGGTGACGACGGGGACGCCGGTCGCCACGAGCGCGGTCACCAGGGTGCGCTGCGAACTGCCCGCCGTGACGTTGTACGTCGCCACGACCACGGCGTCCCTGCCCGCGGCGGCGGCGACCGCCTCGTCGATCTTCGCCTGGTTCGGGGCCGTACCGGTGGACAACGCCCGTGCGGTGAAGCCCAGTTCGCCGAAGGCCTGGGCCAGGGTGCCGGTCGGCGGGCCCGTCGTCCCGGAGGGGGATGCCGGATCGGCCCCCACCACCAGCAGGTTCCGGTGGCTGCGCCGGGAGAGCGGCAGCAGCGAGCCCGGATCGGCGAGCAGGGTCGTCGTGCGCTCGGCGATCCGGTCGGCGGCGGCCCGGTGGGCGCGGCTGCCGACCGTACGCTCGACGTTCCGGTGACCGACGAACGGATCCCGGAACAGGCCGAGACCGCTCTTCAGCCGCAGGATCCGCAGGATCGATTCATCGATCCGCGCCTCGCTGATCTCGCCGCCCCGGACCGCCTCCAGCACCGCGTTCCAGGCCACGGAGAGATTCGGCGGGTTCAGCAGCTGGTCCACGCCCGCCAGCAGGGCGAGGACCGGCACCCGGTCGTCGCCGTACTTCGTGCGCACCCCCTCCATGCCGAGCGAGTCGGTGACCACCACCCCGTCGTAGCCCAGCTCCTCGCGGAGGATGCCGGTGAGGATGGGCCGGGAGAGCGTGGCCGGGTCCTCGGACGGGTCGAGGGCGGGGACCACGATGTGCGCGGTCATGATCGAGTCGATACGGGCCCGGATCGCGGCGCGGAACGGCGGGGCGTCCAGCTCCTCCCACTGGGCGCGGGTGTGGTTGATGACGGGCAGGCCGGTGTGGCTGTCGGTGTTCGTGTCGCCGTGGCCGGGGAAGTGCTTGGCGGTCGACGCGACCCCCGCGCCCTGATAGCCCTTCACCTGCGCCGCGACCAGGTCGGCCACCGCGTCGGGGTCGGAGCCGAAGGACCGTACGCCGATGACGGGGTTGGCCGGGTTGACGTTGACGTCGGCGTCCGGCGCGTAGTTCTGGTTGATGCCGAGCGCGGCCAGCTCGGCGCCCGCGATCCAGGCCGCCCGCCGGGTGTCGGAGCGCGAGCCGCCCGCGCCGAGGGCCATCGCGCCCGGCAGCAGCGTGGCGGGTTCGCCGACCCGGCAGACGATGCCGTGCTCCTGGTCGGTGGAGACGAGCAGCGGCACCCGGGGACGCCCGGCGAGCGCGGCGCGCTGGAGGCCGTTGGAGAGGTCGGCGATCTGGTGCGGGTCGCGGGTGTTGCGCGCCCAGGTGAAGTAGATGATCCCGCCGACGTGGTACGTGGAGATCAGCTCGGCGCCCGTACGGACCCCGATCTCCTTGAGGTTCGCGTCGATGTCGGCCTGGTCGGGCTCGGTGGCGGAGTGCCCGTAGACCCGCATCACGAAGAGCTGGCCGACCTTCTCCTCCAGGCTCATCCCGGCGATGATCTGCCGCAGCCGGCGGTCGGTGGAGGCGTTCGTGGAGTGCGCGGATGCGACGGAGGGGGCGGCGGCGAGGGCGCCGGTCGCCGCGGCCGCCGTGGCGGCGGCAGTGGCGGTGAGGAGGGTGCGTCTTGAGGTGCGGTGGGGCACGTGAGCTCCTTCCCGGGGTGAAAGAAACTTCCAAGGAAGTACGCTTATAGGGAAAGTAACTTCCGGTCAAGAGTCCGGGCCGCCCGCGTCACGACCCGTACGCGAACGGGTGGAGGGGGCCGCTGACGCGCTTCCCCACCGATACAGCTACGGCAATGGCTACTGCTTCGGCGCTCCGAGCCGCAGCAGGTACTCGCGCCCGGCACCCAGCAGCCCCGGCAGCTCCGCCGCCCCGGGGTGCCAGCGCTTCTCGTACTCCCAGCACACCCACGTCTCCGGACCCGACCCGTCCAGGCACTCCGCCAGCGGAAGCACCCCGGCCCCCAGCGCCAGCGGGGTCAGGTCGTCCGCCGACGCGACGTCCTTCACCTGCACGTATCCCAGGTGCGGGGCGAGCACCGCCTGACTGGCGGCCGGCTCCTCACCGGCGAGCCAGGTGTGCAGCACGTCCCAGATCGCACCGACCCGGGGGTGCCCGACCGTCGCGACGACCCGGGCGGCGTCCAGGCCCGCCCGGTGCGAGTCATGGGTCTCCAGCAGGATGCTCACGCCCATGTCGGCGGCGGCCGGGGCGGCCGCGCCGAGCCGCCGGGCAGCCGTCGCGTCGGCCTCCGCCTGCTCCTGGTCGCCGCCGCCGGGGAAGACCCGGACGTAGGACGCGCCCAGGTCCCGGGCGAGCTTCACCAGCTCGGACAGCTCCGTGAGGACCGGCTCGTCGTCGCCCTCGGCGGCCACCTGCACGTACCCGGCGAGGGCCAGGATCTCCACCCCGCCGGCCTTGAACGCCTCGACCACATCGGCCCGTTCCAGCGACGAGAGCCCCAGGTGCACCGGCTCCTCGGGGTGGACGCGCAGCTCCACCCCCTGGTAGCCGTTCCCGGCGGCGAGCCGGACGACCTCGGCGACCGGCGTCCCCGGCACTCCGAGGGTGGAGAAAGCGAGCTTCATGGTGCGTGTCCTTCCCTTGTGCCGACGCCCCCGCTCCTGCCCGCCGGGCTCGTGGCTACTCCCGTACGGAGGTGGCCGCGGCCCCTGCACGGAGGCCGGGGTGGCACGACCCCCTTACGGGGCTGCACGACCCGGTGCGGAGGCTGTCTCAGCCGACGCCCCGCAGCAGTCGCTCCAGGCTACCCAGCAGTCGCAGCGCGTCCTCGCGTTGCGCGCCCGCCAGCGCGTGCCCGTCGAAGACCGTGCGCGGTTCGGCCTCCACCACCCGCTCCGGGGCGATCACCCGCAGCGCGGCGGCGGCCTGCCGGGCGAACATCGCGAGCAGGTCCAGTTCCCGCACCCCCGACCGGGCCTGCGGGGAGGGGTCCAGCACCTCCAGGACCCCGAGGATCCGGGCATCGCTGATGAGCGGGGCCGCCATCAGAGCGTTCGGTACGTACGCGGTCGACTCGGCCAGCGAACGGTCGAAGGACGGATCGGCGCTCAGGTCGTCGACCACCATCGGTTCGCCGGAGGTCGCCACCCACCCGGCGATCCCGCGCCCGGCGGGGAACCGGCGGCCGACCAGGAACTCCTCGCCCTTCCCGGACACGGCCTGGAAGACCAGCTCGTCCGCCTCCTCGTCGAGCAGGAACACCGAACTGGCCTCGGCCCCGAAGATCGCACGGGCCACATCGACGACCGACTGGAGCAGCTCGCTGCGCGGCGCGTCGGTGACGGGGGAGGGGAGCGGGGCGGAATCAGTTCTCGGAGTCATCACGGATATCTCCTGCCGCAGTGGAAGGACGCGGCGCGTGACGCACGTTGGCCGCGGACAGATAGAGGGCGTTCTTGAGCTGGAAGGCCGTCATCCGCGGATGCGCGGACAGCACGCGGGCGCAGAGCCCGGCGACGTACGGCGTGGCGAAGCTGTTCCCCGTGGTGCGGATCGTCCGGCCGCCCAGCCACGGCACGGTCACGTTCTGGCCGGGCCCGAAGAACTCCACCGGCGGGTCTGGGTTGTACAGGTGCAGTTCGGGGTCGTCCTCCTGGTGGCTGCCCACCGAGATCACGGAGGCGAACCGCCAGGGGAAGCTCTCCACCGGGGTGTTGTGCGCCGAGGCGACGATCACCGTACGGGCGAAGTAGGCGCTGTCCGCCAGGCTGTGCAGCTCCTGCGCGAACCGGGTGCGGGTCGTCGACAGGCTGAGGTTGACCACGTCGAAGCGCTGCTCCACCGCCCAGCGCAGACCCGCCATCAGGATGTCGCCGGTGCCGGAGAACCGTTCCCCGAGCACCCGCACACTGTGGATCTCGCACTCCGGGGCCGTCCGGCGGATGATGCCCGCGCACGCGGTGCCGTGCCCGCAGGTGTCGCCGGTGGTCGTCGGCTCGACCGTGATCTCGCCGCTCTCCCCGTCCTTGACCACCACCCAGGAACCGGCCGGCGTGCCGACCAGCGGATGGTCCCGCTCCACACCCGAGTCCACGACGCACACGCGGACGCCGCGTCCGGTGGCGGGCCCGGCGGGGCGGCCGAGCGGCGGCCCGGCGTCGGCCAGCACCGGTACGTCGTCGGGGCCGCGCCCGCGCAGACTCCAGGTCAGGCCCTGGCCCGGGCCTGTGCGGGGCCCCGCGCGTCTTGGTTCCGTGGTCGTCATCGGTCAGCTCCTCTCGCTCGTCGTGGCCATCGGCCGGGGCGGGCGGGCGAGGAACCCGGAGACCCGGCGCGCCCCCGGCAGATGCCCTTTGCCCGTGAAGTGCGTCCCGGCCGACCGGGCCGAGTCCCCGGCCTCGGGCAGCCTGCCCAGGGCGGCGAGCGTGTGCGCCCGGTCCAGCTCGGCCGTCGCCTGCACCAGCGGGGAATCGGTGAGCAGAGAGGCCCGCACCGCCTGCTCCGCGTACCCGGCCGCCTCCTCGGGCCGGTCCCGAGCCGTCAGCCGGGCCCGCAGGCCCGCCAGGTCCACCGCGTCCGCCCGGCTCAGCCCCGACGCGTCGCCGACGCCCGCCAGCCACGCGGCCGCCCGGTCCTCCCGGCTCTCGTCCAGCTCCAGGCGGGCCGCGTCCAGCGCCACCGCCGTCCGCATCCCGGCCGCCCCCGTGCGCCGGGCCGCCGCGTCCGCCCGGCCGAGCAGGTCCAGCGCGGCGGCGTTCCGGCCGGACAGCGCCTCCACCGTCGCCCGGAACATCGGCAGGAAGACCTCCGCCTCGGCGAATCCCAGCTTCCCGGCCAGCCGCTCCGCCTCGGCCAGGCAGCCGTACGCCTCCTCGGCCGCGTCCTGGAGTGCGTACAGCACCGCCAAGGGGCAGTTGAGTGTGACCCGGACCGTGGGGCGGCCCGCGCCGTGCGTGGCCAGCAGGGTCCGGCAGCGGATCACCGCGGCGGGCACCGGGACCGGCCCGCGCCACAGGGAGATGCCGATGGCGCCGAGCGCCCCGGCCCGTTCCGGCTCCGCACCGGCCAGCACCGCGTGCTCCAGGGCCCGCGCCTGGTCCCGCTCCGCCTCCTCGTGCCGGCCGGACCGCTGGAACTGCTGGGCGAGCCGCAGATGGGCCCGCGCCCGGCCCACCGAGTCCCCGGCCGCCTCGAACACCGGGAGCACGGTACGGGCCACTGCGGCGGGGCCGGGGCCCGGGCCGCCCGGGTCCAGGACCGCGAGCGCCAGGCGGGCGTGCGCGGACTCCACCGGATCGGCCGACATGTCCCGTACCCGGCGCAGCTGTTCCGCCCCCTCGGCGGCCCGGCCGAGCGCCACTCGCACCTCTCCGAGCCGCCGCGTCGCCGCCGGGTCGCCGGGGCACAGGTCCACCGCCCGCTCCAGCAGGCCGTGCGCCCAGTGGAGGTCGGACCGGGCGGCGGCCTGCGCTCCGGCCCGGCCCAGCGAGGCGGCGGCCCGGTCACGCAGCCGCCGGGCCGAGTCGTCCAGCAGGCCCAGCTCGGTCCGGTAGCGGTAGGCGCGCTCCAGGTGGCCGCCGACCGCACCGTCGCCGCTGCGCAGAACACTGGGCAGCTCGGCCGCCCACGTGTGGCGGTCGGCCTTGGCCCGCTTGGACAGTGAGGCGTACGCGACCTCGTGCACCAGCCCGCTGCTGAACCGGTAGGCAGCCTCCTCCGCACGGTCTCCCGGGGAGCCCGACTCGACCAGTCGGCGGCGGGCCAGCGCCTCCAACGCCTCGTCCGCGAGCCGCCGTTGCGCGGTGCTCCCGAGGCCCTCCGCGGCCCGTACGGACAGCTGGAGCCGGACCAGTTCCGGTGCGGTGAACTCCCGGCCGATCACGGCGGCCAGGTCGACCACATCGCGCTCCACCCGGGCCAGCGCACCGATACGCGCGCCCAGCAGGGCCTGGAGCGTGGGCGGCAACTCCTCGGCGGCCGCCCCGCCCCCGGCGTCCGTCCGGTCACCGACCATGAGCTGTTCCAGGTAGAGCGGGTTGCCCCCGGCCCGCGCCAGGAGCAGATCGTTGCCGGGGGGCGTGTCCCCGGCGGGCCGGGAGCTGTCGGAGTGCCCGTCCTCGGGCCCGGCGAGAACGGCGGCGAGCCGGGCCGCCTCCTCGTACGGCAACCCCGTCAGCTGGAGCAACGGACCCGTATCAGCGGCCGGTTCGTCGTCCTCGCCAGGCCCGTCCGGCCGCCCCGCGCAGAGCACCAGCCCGCCCGCGCGCCCCGAGCCGTCCGTCAGCCGGTGCACCGTGCGGACCAGCAGCGGGGCCGCCGCGTGCCAGTCGTCCAGCACCAGGACGACCGGGCGGACGAGGGCCACCCGTTCCAGGACCGTCGTCAGGGCCGCGCACATGTCCTCGAAGGGCGCGTTCGGCGTACCGTCGCTCAGCAGGCCCCCGGAGAGCAGAGCCATCGCGTCGTCGACCGCCAGTCCGTCGGCAGCCTCCGGCGCGCCTTCGGCGGGGTCCGTCGCGGCCAGCAGGGAACGCACCGCGTCGGCCAGCGGCGCGAGCGTGCCGTGGTCCCCGTAACTGCGGCACCGCCCCGCGCCGTACACGAACCCCGGGGATGCCGAACGCCCCGCCAGCCACTCCCGCACCAGCCGGGTCTTCCCGATCCCCGCCTCCCCGGTGACCCGCAGCAGTCCGGCCGCGCCCTCGCGCACCGCGCGCTCCAGTGCGGCGTCCAGCGCGCGCAGCTCGGTGTCCCGCCCGACGAAGGGGACGTCGAAGCGGCGCAGCAGCTCGGGGTCGTCCGCGCCCAGCGCGACCAGCCGGTAGGCCTCGACGCTGTCCCGCTTGCCCTTCAGCCGCAAGGGGCCGGTGGGTTCGGCGTTCACGGTCGGACCGGCGGCGAGCAGCGTCCCCGGACCGATCAGGATCTCGCCCCGGCCCGCGTTCTGCTCCAGCCGGGCGGCGATGTTGACGGTCTCCCCGGAGACCAGGGCCTGGCGGGCGGTACGGTCTGAACCCGCCACCACCTGACCGGTGTTGACGCCGATCCGGATGGCCAGCTCGATGCCGAGGGTGGCCGTCAGCTCCTCGTTCAGCCGGTCCAGCGCCCGACGCATCCCGAGCGCCGCCGCCAGCGCCCGGCGGGCGTCGTCGTCCCGGACCACCGGCACGCCGAACACCGCCATCACCGCGTCCCCGATGAACTTCTCCGGGGTACCGCCTCGCGCCACGATCTCCGCGCTCATCGCCTCGAAGTACCGCAGGGTCACGGTGCGCAGCGCCTCCGGGTCGAGCACGCCCGACAGGGCGGTGGACCCGACGAGATCGCAGAACAGCACGGTCACCGGCTTGCGTTCGTCACCGGGAGGGGGAGCGGCGGCGGCCGGTCGGGCCCCGGTGACCGCGACGGCGGTGGCAGCCGCGGCGGTCTCGGCGGTCGCGCACGGCGTCCCGCAGGACGAGCAGAACCGGGCCGTCGGCGGCAGGTCCTGCTGGCACGAGAGGCAGTTCATCAGGGGTCCTTCTCTCCGGGATGTCGGGCTCTCCGGGATATCGGGCGGGTACGGGGCCCGGCGGCGGTGATCCCGGCGCCGGGCCCGTACCGCCGACCGGCCGGAACCGGGTCGGGCCGGGGTCAGAACAGCGCGCCCCCGGCGATCTCGCCGTGCGCCTGGACCTCCGGGCCCACGGCGTCCAGCCGGCTCTTCACATCGAGCAGGAGCGCCAGCTCCTGCGGAGTCAGCCCGCTCAGCACCTCGCGCTGCTCCTCGGTGAGCAGGTCGACGGGGAAGCCCGCCTCGTACAACGCGTCGGGCAGCGGCGGCCGTTCGCCGCTCTCGGGTGGTCCGGTCATGGTGTGACTCCCATCGGTGAGACAGGTCCGGCTCCCCGCGGCGACGGCGTCGGCGCGGAGCGCCCGAGCCGGACGAACAGCCGGGTGAGCGCGTCGAGGGAGTGCAGGGCACTGACCGCCACGGCCGCTTCCCGGTCCCGGCCGAGCGGCAGCCGGTCCAGCAGCGCGTACAGCTCGTCCAGGTGATCCGTGTCGAGCACCGAGTGTTCCCGTACGGTCCGCAGGGCGGCGGCGGGCAGCCCGGTGTGCCGGGCGATGCGGTCGGTCAGGCCGGGGGCGGGCGCGTAGCCCTCCAGTACGGCGATGTAGCCGAGCAGGGCCACCGGGTGGTGGTGCTCGATCCAGTAGTACTGCGACCCGACGAGTGAGGCGACCAGGGGAGGGGGCAGCGGGTCGAGCGCGTCCTCGGGCCGGCCGCCCGCCGCCCGGAGGTCCTCCAGGAGCCAGGTGTCGTGGCCCTCCTCCTCCCGGATGTGCTCCGCCAGATACGCGGCGAGCGGCGCCGCGAGCGGATCACCGGAAGCGGCCCGGGCGCGGAGGCGGTCGAGGGCCAGCTCCATCAGCGGGACGGAGGCCCGGATGACGGCGTGCATCGTGCACAGATACGTCCGGTAGCGCGGCAACAGACCTTCGGAGCGCCACAAGTGGTGTGTCGTGCCCCGGAACCCCGGCTCCAGAAGAAGGAGTTTGGTCCGCAGTCGCGCGGATGCCCCGGCGCTCACCGGAGGTCCCGTCCGTCGATCTCCGGCAGCGCCGGCCCGCCCGCGACGACCAAGGGCGCGTACGCCGCGCAGCCGTGGCGGCGCACGATGCCCTGCGCACCCTCCCGTGAGCTGCGCATCGCGGCCGTCAGATCCAGCAGCGCCCCCGCCGCACCGCCCGCCACCGCCTGCGCTCCCGCCGCCACCTCCTCGTCGCCGCCCAGGGCCCGGCAGCCGTCGCAGTAGGAGCCCGGCCGGGGGCCGGAACCGTACCGGGCGGCCAGATGCGTCGGCCCGACCGTGCGGAGCATCCGCAGCACCGGCGATTCCAGCGCCCGGCTGCGTACGGTTCCCCAGTCGTCCTCCGCGATATGGCCGAGGTCCAGGTGGGGCGGCACGGGCCGGCGGTCCACGGTGTCCTGGTTGCAGCAGGCCAGCACCCGGCCGTCGAAGGCGACCACCGGCCAGGCTGCCATCGGGCACGGGGACGCCGCGGCGGGGTCGGGTCCGGTGCGGGCCGCCCGCGCCCAGGAGGCGGCCCGGCCGAACGGCCGCACCTCGTTGACCAGGCACGGCACCCGGCCGCCGAACTCCTTCTCCACCGCCCGTGTCAGGTCGGCGAGATACGGGTCCGAGGCTCCCGTCCCGGTGAGGTGGAGGCTCACGGCCACCCCTTCCTCCCGGACGAGGTGCAGGGCGCGGAACACATCGGCCCGGGGGACCTCGCGTTCGTGGTGGATGTCGAGCGAGGCCGAGAAATGGTCGACGGAGCGGATCGCCCGCAGGATGGCGGGCGGAATCGATCGGCGCCGCCTGCCCGGGAAAGCCCCCCGGCTGCCCGGAAGAGCCCCGCCCCGGGCGAAGAACATGCCGCTCAGCAGTGCCGTACGGGATCCGGCGTTCCGCGCCAGGGTGCTCAGCCGCTCGGCGAGCGCGGGCAGGAGCAGCGGCTCCCCGCCGGTGAGCATGACCACGTCCGGCCGGTTCTCCTCGGTGAACGAGCCGACGAACCGCTCCAGTTGACGGCCGTCCGGCTCCTGGCGGGTGAACAGGCCCGACCCGGTCGAGCAGTGCGCGCAGCTCAGCGGGCAGCGCCGGGTGAGGCCGATCAGCAGACCTGCGGCGGGGAAAGGCCGCCGTGCGACGAGTTCGGCGAGTTCCATGCGGGCCGCCTCCTTCGGGGCCGGGGCGCGTCGGGCGCGTACCCAGGCTGTGGGCCACCGGTTCGAGGACGGTCCGAAAGCGCTTCGGCAGCGGTATGGGCCCAGGTCGCAGCAGGTTTCCGGGGTGGTGGCCGGCCCCGCCGGGGGTGCTGCGCCCGCCGCGAGCTGGCCCGATACCGCTGCCATACCGGCGGCGAAGCGATCGCCAGGCCGGGCCTCCTAACTTTCTCGGCAACGGCAGGCACCGGCCCGCCGCACCGGACACGGGAGGGATTCCCCCGGACGTTCCGGTCCCGCAGTGACGAGTGGATGGAGACCACCATGTCCGAGAACACGAAGCCGGCCGGCGACGAGACCAACGAGACCCCCGAGGTCGAGGCGCACTCCGTCCTGGACCTCCAGGAGACCTCCGTCAACGCCGACCGCGACATCATCGCGCCGCCCGGCAACTGCATCAGCGTGCTGAGCGTCGTCGAGAACTGATCTCGCCCGCCGCACACCGCATTTCCGTCACACCGCGTTCCGCACCGCATTCCGCATATCCAGTGGATGGAGATCACCATGTCCGAGAACACGAAGCCGGCCGGCGACGAGACCAACGAGACCCCCGAGGTCGAGGCGCACTCCGTGCTGGACCTCCAGGAGACGTCCGTCCAGGGCGGCGACACGACCGACGGCAACTGCATCAGCGTGCTGAGCGTCGTCGAGCAGCAGCGCTGAACTGAGCGCTGAACCACCGGGCCGTGCGCCGCGGCGGGACGAGGCCGAGACCTCGCCCCCGCGGCGCCCGGCCGGCGGACGGGCGGTACGGGGCGGCTCCGCAGGCTACGGGAGCCGCCCCGCCGCGCTTGTCCCTCGTCCCACGTCCGTATGCCGATCTCCGGGAGCCTGCCGATGGCCACGCCCCTCCGCTCCAACCGGGACTTCCGGCTGCTCTGGATGAGCGGCCTGTTCGCCGTTCTGGGCAGCCAGATGAGCGCCCTCGCGCTGCCCCTGCTCATCCTCAAGGAGACCGGCTCCGCCGTGCAGGCCGGCACCGTGGGGACCGTCTCCATCTGCGCCGTACTGATCACGATGCTGCCCGGCGGGGTCATGGCCGACCGGGTCGAACGCCGCCGGCTGATGCGGGTGTGCGACGCGGGGAGCCTGCTCGCGGTCACCGCGCTGACCGTCGCCGTGTGGAACGGCCACGCCCCCATGGTGCTCGTCCTCCTGGTCGCCACCGCCGGAGCCGTCCTCAACAGCGTCTACGCGCCCGCCGCCTTCGGTCTGCTGCGCGCGGTCGTGCCGCCGGACCAGATGGGCACGGCGACCGCCCGGCTCCAGGCCCGTACCGCCACGGTCCGCCTGGTCGGGCCGCTCGTCGGCGGCGCGCTCTTCGGCATCCACGAGGCGCTGCCCTTCACCGCCCAGTTCCTCGGCCTGTTCCTGTCGACCGTCTGCGTGGCCCTCGTGCGCACCCGCTCGGCCGCCCACAAGAAGGCCGGCTCGGTCTTCAGCCGCGACGAGCTGACCGCCGGACTCGGCTTCCTCTGGCAACTGCCGTACCTGCGCACGGTGTTGCTGGTCTTCGGCCTCGGCATGAACTTCGCGTTCGGCGCCCTGACCTTCACCGCGCTCGCCGTCTTCTCCGAGGGCGGCCGCTCCGGGCTCGGCGGCGGCTTCGTCATCACCTGCGTCTCGGCGGGCGCTCTCGTCGGCGCGCTGCTCGCGCCCCGGCTCTCTCCCGACCGCCACATCCGGGCGCTCCTGGTCGTCACCTGCTGGAGCTGCGTGCTGACGGCCGGGGCGCTGGCCTGGCTCAGCAGCCCGCTGGTGGCGGGGCTGCTCTGCGCGGTGTGCATGGGACTGTCGACCGTCGCCAGCATCGGCTTCCTGTCGACCCTGCTCGTCGTCACGCCCGAGGACCGGGTCGGCCGGGTGCAGAGCGCGGCCTCCTTCCTTTCGTCGATCGTCCAGCCGTTCGGGCCGCTCGCGGGCGGCGCGCTGCTGACCGCGCTCGGCCCGCGCAACGCCTTCGGTGTGGTCGGCGTGGTGCTGGCCGTCTCGGCGGCCGTCATGACGCTCGCGCCCTCCGTACGGTCCGGGGCCGTCCCGCCGCCCGCGAGCCCCCCGGCACCGGAGGCCGACGCGGAGGAGTCCGATGTCCCCGGACCGCGCGAGCCCGCAGTCCGACCCGTCCCCGACGCGGCCGGACCGCACCGGGCCGCGCCCCGCCCCGTCCCCGACGCCGCCGGTCCCGGCGCACTCTGAGGAGGTATCGCCGTGCCCGGCATCCAGGAGACCCAGCTGTACTGCCTCGCCGACCGCCGCTACTACGACACCCCGGCCCGGCTTCCCGACCAGGAGACCCGCTACCCCCTCGACACGGCCGAACCGCCCGCCGGCTGGCGGCGCGTGGCCGGCGGGCTGTGGACGTCCCTCCTGCCCGAGGACGGTGAACCGGCCGAACAGGGCTGGAAGATCCACGTGTCGACCGTCCCCGGCGAAGCGGCCCGCACCCTCCGCGACACCGCCGCGATCTGCCTCCGGCACCGGGTGCCGTTCAAGTTCCTCCGCAGCGAGCAGGCGCTCCTGCTGATGTCGGGGAAGTACATGTCCCGGGGCAGTGCGGGGAAGTTCCTCACCCTCTACCCACCGGACGAGACGGCACTGACCCGGCTGCTCGGCGAGCTGACCGCGGCCCTGTCCGGCCGCCGGGGCCCGTACATCCTGAGCGACCTTCGCATCGGCGACGCCCCCGTCTACGTACGGTACGGCTCTTTCGTCGACCGCTGGTGCCTCGACGCCCGGGGCGAGCGGGTGCCCGCCCTGCGCCATCCCTCCGGCGAACTCGTGCCCGACGAAAGGGGCGTGGTGTTCCGCACGCCCGCCTGGGTGAAGGTGCCCGAGCTGCTGCGGCCACACCTCGCCGCCCGCGCCGCAGCCCGCGACGATTCCTTCCCGTACACCGTCACCGAGGCGCTCCAGTTCTCCAACGCCGGCGGCATCTACCTCGCCCGGCACCGGGAGACCGGCCACCGGGTCGTGCTGCGCGAGGCCCGTCCCCACTGCGGGCTCGACGCGGTGGGCGACGACGCCGTGACCCGGCTGGAGCGCGAGCACCGGGCCCTCTCGGCGCTCGCCGGGCTCGACTGCGTACCGGAGGTGTACGGCGTACGGACCGTGTGGGAGCACCGGTTCCTGATGACGGAGTACGTCGAGGGGCCCACCCTGCTCGACGAGATCGTGGCCCGCTTCGCCCTGGTGCGCGGAGCCCGCACGCCGGCCGAACTCGCCCCGTACGCAACGTGGGTGGACCAGGTGACCGGCAAACTCGCCGACGCCCTGCGGGAGATCCACGGGCGGGGGCTGCGCTTCGGTGACCTGCACCCCTCCAACATCATCCTCCGGCCCGATGGCAGGCTCGCCCTCGTCGACTTCGAGTACGCCACCGAACTCGACGACGAGCAGACCCCGTTGGCCGGAGCGCCCGGACTCCAGGCGCCACCCGGAACCCCGGGCGCGGAGGCCGACGCCTACGCCCTGTGGGCGACCTGGCTCACCATGCTGATGCCGCTGACCGAGATGGCCTCCCACGACCGGGCCAAGGCGCTGTCCCTGGAGTCCTGGGCCCGGGAGCGCTACGGTCTCGCGCCCGACGCCGGCCCCGCCCGCCCCGCCCTGCTGCGGGCGGCCGAGCGCACCGCCGACCGGGAGAGCGAGATCGCCGCCCTCCTCGGCGGTCCCCGGCCCGACTGGGCCGAGCTGCGCGCCCGGCTGATCGCGGGCATCCACGCGGGCGCGACACCTGAGCGCCGCGACCGGCTCTTCCCCGGCGACCCCAAGGGCTTCGCCACCGGCGGCACGGACCTGGCGCACGGGGCCGCCGGGGTCCTCTACGCCCTCCACCGCGTCGGGGGCCCGGTTCCGGCCGACTGGACCGACTGGCTCGCGGAGACCGCCCGCCGCCGCGACCCCGCGTCCCCGGGCGGCCTCTACGGCGGGCTGCCGGGCACCGCCGTGACGCTGGCCCTGCTCGGCCGCCCGGACGAGGGGCGCGAGCTGTTCGCCCGGTCCGTCGAGGCCGCTCGCCCGTCCTCCTCGGCCGACCTGCTGACCGGGCGCGCGGGCACTGCCCTGGCCGCCGTCCGCCTGGCCACGGCCGGACCCGGTGCCCCTGACCCGGAGCTGGTGGACACCGCCCTGCGCACCGCCTGGGACCTCGACTGCCTGGTACGGGGCGAGACGGTGGCGGGCGGTCCGGCGGCCCCGCCCTCGGCCGGACTGCTGCGCGGGCTCAGCGGCGCGGCGCTGCTCCACCTCGAACTGCACGCGCTCACCGGCGAGGAGTGGCTGCTGCGCGCCGCCCGCACCGCCCTGTACCGGGACTCCGGCCACTGCGTCGCGATGGACGACGGCACGGTCCAGGTCAAGGACGGCCGCCGCCACCTCCTCTACCTCGACCAGGGCAGCGGCGGCTTCGCCCTGGTCGCCCGCGCCTACCTGGCTCGGCAGGAGGCCCCCGCGCTCGCCGGGCTGCTGCCCGGCGTGCGCAAGGGGTGCGGCAACGAGTTCGTGCGCGAGCCGGGGCTGTTCACCGGGCGCGCCGGACTCGTCGCCACCGCACGCCAGTTGGAGGACGGCGACCCGGCCGGGCCCGAGGTCCTCGCCTCCGTGCGCAACCTCTCCTGGCACCTGGTCGCCGACGGGGACCGGCTGCTGGTGCCCGGGGCCCGGCTGCGGCGCTGCTCCGCCGACCTGGCCACCGGGGCGGCCGGGCTGCTGCTCGCCCTGCACTTCCTGGCCGGGGCGGACGCCGGGACGGACACCGACGAGGCCGCCGCCCCGGGGGGCGACGGCCACCGGCCGCACGATCTGCTGAAGCTGCTCACCCTGGGCTGAGGGCGGGGGCGGCAGGCGCGCCGGTGCGGCCGCCCGTCGCCCCCTGCTCGCCCGCCCCCCCCTGCTCGCCCGCCGCCTCCTGCTCGCGTGCGAACAGGCAGAGCAGGCGCGGCACTTCGTACAGCGCGGCATGAGCGGTGACCTCACCCGCCGGGGAGGTCACCGCACCGGCGTCGATCAGCGCCTCCACGGCCCGGATCGCCGCCCGCTCCCCGCAGCCCAGCGCCACCGTGGCCCGGTCCAGGGTGAAGCACCCGTCATCGGTGAGCCCGGCCAGCCGCCCCAGCACCCACCGGTCGCCGTCGGCCAGGTCCCGCCAGCCGGACGCGATCCGGTGCCGCACGGAGACGTCCCCCGCGACCAGTTCGTCGAGCGCGGCCGACGGGTCGTCGAGCCGGTCCGCGTACTCCGCCAACGGCAGATGCCGCAGCACCGCCAGTCGCATCCCGCTCACCTCCACCGCCAGCGGCAGCCCCCCGCAGGCCCGGACGATCCGCAGCGCCGCCGCCGGGTCCGTCCGCAGCCGCCCGGCTCCGATCAGCTTCCCCAGCAGCTCCAGCGCCTCACCGTCCGCCAGCGGGGGCAGCGCGATCCGGTGCACCGGGGCGAGACCGGGCAACTGCCCCCGGGCGGTGACCAGGACGGCGCACTTCCCGTACCGGGGCAGCAGCCCCCGTACGGACGCCTCGTCCGGCACGTCGTCCAGGACCACCAGCGCCCGGTGCCGGGCCTGCCACTCCTGCCAGGCCTCCGCGAGGACCGCGAGAGCACCGGCCGACGCGGGGACTTCAGCGCTGGTCCCCGAGAGTGCTTCCGCCTGCGCCCCGGCCACCCCGCACCACCGCCCCAGCTCCGCCAGGACCTCCGCCCGGCCGCGCGCCGTGCCGTCCTCCCCGCGCACCCGGACGTGCACGCGGCCGTCGGGGAACGGGTCGGCGAGCAGCTGGGCCGCCCGGACCGCCAGCGCCGACTTCCCCGCACCGCCCGGACCCGAGACGACCACCACGCGCTCCTCACCGCCGCCCAGGACGTCGAGCAGCCCCCGCAACTCCTCGCGGCGGCCGGTGAACGCCCCGGTACCGGCGGGAAGCGTGACCCGGCCCGGCGTCTCCCGAGGTGCGGAGGGCCGCCGCACCTCACGCCCCCGGCCGAGCATCGAGCGGTACAACGCGGCCATCGCCGGACTCGGCTCCAGGCCCAGCTCCCGTGCCATCAGCTGCCGGTAGTCGTCGTACACCGCCAGTGCCTCGGCCTGCCGGCCGGACTGGTGCAGGGAGTTCATCCAGGCGGCCCGCAGCCGCTCCCGCAGCGGATGGCGTTCCACCAGGTCCCGCAGTCCGTCCACCGCGACGGCGGCCCGGCCCAGTTCGATCTCGGCCTCCGCCCAGTCCTCGTACACCGTCAGACACCGGGCCTCCAGCCGGTCCGCCTCATCGGCCACCCCGGAGGAGTCCCGCAGGTCGTTCAGCGGCGGCCCCTCCCACAGGTCGAGCGCCTCGCGCAGCAGCCGGGCCGCGCCGGGCAGATCGCCCCGCTCGGCCGCCGCCCGCCCGGCCCGGGCCAGTGACCCGAAGCGCAGGGTGTCCAGCTCGCCCTCGGCGATCCGCAGCAGATAGCCCCCGCAGCCGTGCACCACCCGCTCCGGACCGCCGTCCCGGCCGGGCCCGAGCAGCGCGCGGGCGGCGCTGACGTACACCTGGAGGTTCTTCCGGGCGGTGCGCGGCGGATCGTCCGGCCACACCGCGTCGGTCAGCACGTCGACCGGTACAGCAGTGTTGGGGCGGGCGAGCAGGGTGGCGAGGACGAGGCGCTGCTTTCGCGGGCCGAGCGGCAGCTCACGGCCGTCCCGTCGGGCCGTCAGCGGGCCCAGCAGGGAGAAGTGCACGGCACCGGAGGCGGCAGCTGCACCTGTGAGGACGGGAGGTCGGTTCATCAGCGGGCCTCCGGGGTGGGGGACGGGCGGCGGACTGGACCGTGCACACGTCCGATACTGCTGTCGCCCAGGCCCCCGGGCATCGGGGCTCCGCCCGCATTTTCCGCCCGGGCACCCGACCGAAACCGCTCGGCGCCCCCATGTTGCCCGCCGCCGCCCCCATGCCCGTACGCCCGTGAGGTGCCGCGGCCCCCATGGAGGCCCGGCGTGCCCGCGTCGCCCGGCCCCGACCTTCGTCCCCTCAGGCCGGCTCGGCGGCGCACTCGGCGGCGTACTCGCACAACGCCGCCCGGTCCGCGCGGCCGGTCTTGCTCAGCAGACTGGCCATGTGCTTCTCCACCGTGCGGGGCGAGATCGACAGGCTGCGGGCGATCTGCTGGTTCCCGGGCCGCTCGGGCAGCAGCACGAACACCTCGTACTCGCGCGGCGTCACCCCGCTGCTCCGCAGCGGCGAAGGGATCCGGTCCCAGCCGCCCCGGTGCTGGCCCACGCTCGCCCCGGCCTGCCGGAGCCCGGCCCGGCACGCGGTGGAGACCGGCTGGACACCGGCCCCGTAGAAGAACTCCTCCGCGGTCCGCAGCCATGCCACCGGATCGCCCCAACCGTCCACGCGGGCCGCGTCCGCCACCAGCCGCAGCCCCAGGTGGTGGGCGACCGGGAAGGGGCCGGAACGCAGCGCGAAGGCGGCCATCAGCCGGGCGGCCCCGGCCGGATCCCCCTCCCGGCCGAGCAGCACGGCGTCGGCCAGCTCCAGGAACTGCCGGTTCCAGGCGAGGCAGCCCCCGGGAGCGGCCCGGGCCTCCTCCAGCTCCGCCCGGTCCGCCTCGCCCGCCAGAACCCGCAGCAGCGGGCGCAGCCCGTACCGTCCGCTCAGGTAGTAGTAGCTCGGGTGGTCCAACTCCCAGGCCAGCGCCTCGTCGAGAGCCGCCGCCGCCCGCTCCCGGTCCTCCTCCAGCAGGGCCGAGAACGCCCGGCAGAGCCCCGCCCGCAGCGGCACCAGCAGCGACTGTTCGCCCCCGGCCCGGCGGAACGCGGCCAGGGCCCGGTCCATGTCCCGGCGCCGCCCCCGGTGCGCGGCCATCGTCGCGCCGGTCAGCAGCAGATAGCGGTGGGCGGAGAGATCGCCGACCCGGGCGCTGGCCTCGGCCGAGCGGTCGATGATCTCCTGCGCCTCCTCCCACCGGGCGCACAGCACCGCGTTCATGGCGAGCAGCCCGTCGACGGTACGGGTCAGCCGCAGTGCTCCCAGATCGGTGGCCGCCGCCCGGGCGGAGAGCAGCCGCGAGGCGTCCCCGGACCGCATGAAGGCGTTCGCGCCCAGCCGCACCAGCGCCTCGACCCGCCAGACCGGCAGGGAGTGGTCGGTGGAGATCGACAGCATGCGTTCCAGCGCGGCGTCCGCGGCGTCGAAGCCCTCTTCGCGCCGCAGCAGAGCCAGCAACTGCCAGGCCTGGCAGGCCACCACGGGCAGCCCTTCGGCCTCGGCGGTCTCGGCGGCCTTCTGTACGGTCTGCTCGGTCTCCACCGGATCCCGGTCCGGGCGTCCGTGCCCGGGAAGCAGCGCCAGGTAGCCGTCGACCACCACGAGCGCGGCGCGACGGCCCGGGGGCGGTGCCGGGCCGAGGAGCACGCGGGCCGCCTCGACCTGGAGGGCGGCGTCGGCGGTGCGCTCCGCCATGACCGCCGCCCAGGCGAGTTCGACGTGGATCTGACCGCGCCGGCCGGCGGCCTCGGAACGCACGGGAACCGGTGGCAGCGCGTCGGCCAGTGCCAGCGCGCCGTCCAGATCGCCGCCCTCGGCGCGGGCGACCGCCAGCGATTCGGCAACGGCCGCCCGGTCCGCCTCGTCGGCCAGGGGGTGCGCCCGCTCCAGCAGCACCACGGCGGAACCGTGGGCCCCCGAAGCGAGCATCCGTCTTCCCGCAGCCGCGAACTGGCGGGCCGCCCCGGCCCGGTTGCCCGCGGCCAGCTGGAGCGAGGCGACCAGCTGCCGCCCGTCCTCGTCCAGGGGCTGTCCGGAGTTCTCGATGGCCGAGGCGGCCCGGCGGGCCAGCGAGGCACGCTCGGCCGGCGCGACCGACGAGATCATGGCCTCGGCGGTGAGCGAGTGCCGGAAGGTGTAGCGGTCGGGCGCCGCACCGTCCGGGGCGATGATCCCGGCCTCCACCGCGGACCGCAGATGCGTGAACAGCGCCCGGTCCTCGAAGCCGGTGACGGTCTGGAGCACGGTCACCGAGAACTGGCTGCCCAGCGTCGCCGACGCCAGGAGGAGATCCCGCACCGGCTCGTCCAGCCGCTCCAGCCTGCGGGCCCAACTGCGCACGATGTCCGAGGGGATGGAACCGTCCGGCTGGTCCACCGCCTCCCACCCGCCGTCCGTCCGCCGGAGCCGGCCCGTGTCGAGGAGGTCGGCCAGCAGTACCTCCAGCAGGTAGGGGTTCCCCGAGGCGCGTTCGGCCAGCCGCCGGTGCACCGACTCGGGTATCTCCTCCGGCCCCGTCTCCAGACACGAGCCTGTCAGCGACCGCACCTGGGCGTCGTGGAGGGGCCCCAACTCCCTTACGGTGGCGACGTGCCGGCGCTCGGCTGAGCGTACGAGGTCCAGGGCGGCCCCGGGCTCGGGGCGCAGGGTGCCGAGGAACAGGACGGGCAGGTCGGCGAGGTTGTCGATGACGTACTCGACGACCGCGACGGTCTCCGTGTCGCAGTCGTGCAGATCCTCCAGCAGGATCGTGCAGCCGGCCTCCCTGCCCAGGACGGACAGCAGCCGCAGCAGTGCCTCGGCCAGCTCCACGACCGTCTCCGGATAACCGGGCGACCCCTCCCTGCGCCACTCCGGGACCAGCCGGGCCAGCGCCGGATGGTAGGGCGCGAGCTCCGGATCGGTCGGGGTGCCGGCGGCCCGGAACCGGGACGCCAGCGCCTCGGCGAGCGGGCGGAAGGGCACGACGAGCCCGGTCGAGGTGGCCCGGCCTCGCAGGACCGGCATGCCGAGCCCGTAGGCCCGGTAGGCGCACTCGCCCACCAGCCGGGACTTTCCGATACCGGCCTCCCCGAGGAGGAACAGCGCGCGCCCCGAACGCCGTCGCACGGCGTCCAGGGCGCTGCTCAGCAGTCCGATCTCCTCGTCCCGCCCGACGATGACCGGCGAAGTGGCTCGCATGGCCGCAGATTACTGGAGTGACAACTCCCACGGCAGCGGGCCAATTCGGCTCATTTATTGTCGAGTTGGCCGAATCTGATTACCACGGGGCGGTCATGGTGGTCCACGGCAGGTCGTGGCTGTAGCCGCTCTCGCCCTCCGAGGCGCTGAGGAGTCTGCTGCGCGCACCGAGTCCTCCGGTGGAGCCCAGGGAGATCTGGCCGGCCGGGTGCTCCGGGGAGCCCTCGTGTGCGATCTCGCCGGACGCCTGCAGGGCCGATTCGCCGAACTGCTTCATCTCTGCCTCATCCTCTGCTGATCGGTGGTGGTGCGTAGTGGGTGGTGCGTCGCGGGTGGTGCTCGGTGCGTGATCACGGGCCCTGGAGCGGTGTCCGCGCCAGGGGCTCCGGTGGAACAGTCGTGGGGGCCGGGCCGTGGGTCAGGGCGCCCGGGAGGGGCGCAGGAGCAGGGCGGAGCCGATCCGGTCGGGGAACCCCGCCCGCAGCAGCCCGTGCCCGATCCCCGAGAGCCCGGTGAGCAGCCCCGGGTGCGGTACGCGACCGGGCGTCCCGCACTGCGGACCGGTCCGGTCCGCCGCGGCCAGCAGCGTCCCGGCCCGCCGCAGCCACGCGGGTCGCGCGTCGGGCAGAGCGCCGTGCCCGAGGAGTTCGAGCAGCCCGGACTCGCCGTGGCACAGGCTGTCGTCGGCGAGCGGGGCACTGTTCGCCAGTTCCCCGGAGCGTGCCGCGAGCCAGCCGGACAGCTCCGGGTCCTCCCGTGCGTCAGGGCTGTCCGCGATCGCCAGCGCGACCCCGGCCACCCCGTCGCACCAGGCCGGCCCGGGAGCCGTTGCGGCGTCCGTCAGCCCGGTCGCCCGGCGCAGGGCCCGCAGTCCGGCGCGCCGGTGGGACGCGTCGCCCCCGGCGCCGGCGAAGCGCAGCAGCGCCCAGCCGACGCCCGCCGCCCCGTCGGCGAAGGCCTCGGAGTCGGGGAGCCGGGCTGCGGCGAGCCTCTCGGCGCAGCGGATGGCGCCCCGCCAGGCCTCCGGGCGACCGGTGGCACGGTGCACCGCGAGCAGCGAGACCAGTCCGCCCGCCGCCCCGCCGCGCACTCCGTAACCGTCCTCCGCCGCGCTCGCCGCGCAGCTCAGCCGGACCGCCGGACCGGCCTGTTCCAGCACCTCCCGGTCGTTCAGCAGCGTGCCGACCTCGGTCAGCGCGTACGCGATGCCGCCGAGGCCCGCGTAGGCGCCGGAGCCCAGGACCCCCAGCTCGTCGGCCCGCCCGTGCAGGGCGTCCAGCAGCCCCGGGACCGGTGCGAGCGCTTCCCGGGCCGCCTCCGCGTACCGGGACACGCCGGTGAGCGCGGCCAGTTGGGCCAGGAAGAGCGCGGGGCCCGCGTAACCGCCCGCGAGGTCCGCCCCCATCGGGGTGAGCCGCCAGTAGCGCTCGCCGAGCAGTTCGAGCCCGATCCAGTTGGTGCGGCCCTCGTGCCGATAGGCGAGGGAGACGAGCTGGTCACCCACCGACCGTGCGGCGGACAGCAGTTGCTCGGGCTCCGGCGCCGTCGCCGCACTCCACGTCCGGCCGCCGGGGCCCGGTCGGTGCGGTGGCTCGGGGGAGGTGCTGACCATGGCTGTCCGGATGATCCGCTCCTGGTCCTGGCGGTCCACGGTGTCCATCGCGCGGACCTTCGCCTCGACGCGGGCCAGCCCGGTGCGGGGTGCGTCCGACAGCGTCCCGGCGGATGCGGAAGGGCCCGGCGACGGCTCGGCGACCGTGCGGCCGGTGCCGCTCCACAGTTCCGTGGAGCCCGGCCGGGTGGCGAACACCGGCACGTCACCGCGCCACAGCTCGACGATCTCCTCGTCCTCCACGCCGGGCAGCGCGGGCACGCCCAGGAGCGGGGTGCGCAGCAGCGCCAGCACCCGGTGCCGTTCCGTCGCGTCCCGCATCAGGTCGGGGTGGGTCGACTCGTCCAGCAGCGTCGTGTACGTCCAGGTGGGCCGGGGTACGACGCGTATCTCGTCCCGTGCGAAGTGCCGCAACGGCCCGTCCTCCCGCAGGAGTTCGTCACGGTGGTCGCGGATCGCGTCGTACCCGGCGCGGAAGCCGCCGCACAGCGCTTCGGTGTACTGGGAGGGGTCGGGCGCCCCGGTGCCGAGCCGGGGCCGGTTGGCGGATTCGATGAACCGGCCCGCCCGCCGGACCAACCGCATGCGGTCGGTTCCGGCGTCCGCCCAGTCGGCGGTCTCGATGGGGGAGGAGGCGGCCCCGCCTCCACCGATGGCGGACATGTCGAGCGCGGTGGAGTCCCCGACGAGCAGCTGGGGCAGCAGGCCCACCCGGTGCACCGAGTCGTGCAGGGCCCGGGCGGCCGGATCGGCGGAACGGGCGGGCCCCAGCGGCGGGTGGAACAGCGTCTCCACATCCACCAGAACGGGGTACGGGCCGCAGGCGATCAGGTTCTCGTGGTGCAGATCCGTACCGTCGAGCGCGTGCAGCAGGGCCAGCAGAGCACCTTGGCGCCGGTAGAAGTCCCGGGTCTCCGCCGCCGACGCGCAGGGCCGCTCCTCGACGAATTCGGCCCAGCCGTAGTCCCCGCGGTCCAGGACGTGCAGCACGCGCAGGCCGGGAGCGCCCGGCAGCGAACCGAACCACTGGGCGAGGGAGTTGAAGTGCCGGTGCGCTGCGAGCGGGCGAGGCTTGTAGACCAGCCGGCTGCCGTCGGCGAACCGCAGCAGCATCACCGACCGGCCGCCGCGATGACTGTCGCCCGCACCGGCCTCGACGCCGGTGAGGGCGCCCGGCCCACCGTGCGTTCCGGGTGCTCCGTCCGGTGAACCGGACCGGTCGCCGAACACTCCCGCCGGTGCCAGGAGATGGCGGTCGGCGGCGAGCCGGGTGACCATCTCCGCGAAGGCGTCCGTCGTGTTGAGGCAGGCCGTGGCGAGGAGACGGGCGAGTACGGGGTAGCCGGAGAGGAGCGGACCGAGGCCGTCGCGGCGGGCCGTGAGCCGCACGAAGTCCCGGAAACGCTCCTCGGGCTCCTCGCCGCTCAGCCGGCCCAGCCGGCGGGCCTCGTGCAGTTCGGTGACGAGCGTGCGCGCCGCGATCCGGGTCAGGCGACGGGTCAACTGCGTCCGGAAATCCGCGAGGACGGGTGAGGCGCCGTCCACCGGCCCGCCGTCCACCACCGGTCCGGCCACCACCAGGGCGGTCCGGAGCCGCTCCGCCGCCTTCTCGACGAACGGCGCGACGATCGGCCCGAAGCCGCCGAGCCCCGGGTACGCGTGGTCGGCGACCACCGCATCACGCGGGGCGGAGGCGACGGCCTCCTGGGCGAAGGCCGCCCAGGAGGGTTCGCCGGAGGGCCTGCCTCCGACGATGCCGGGCAGCCACCACGGCTCCGCGACAGCGCCCCCGGACGGGCCGAGCGAGCGGGGGGCGGAGGAGGGCGCGTCGGAAGCGTTGTCGCGGGACGCCACGGAGGGGGCGGCGACGCGGTGGCTCGTCCCTCTGTCGATCAGGTCCTTCTCCGCCATCGCACCGCACCTCCCCGGTCCCGGGCCGGCCCCGGTCGGGCCGCCCGCGTCCATCGTGGCGGGGGAGGGGCTACGGGCACATGGGGG
>NZ_JAFEUF010000537.1 GCF_016901035.1 Streptomyces durocortorensis | reverse complement strand
GCTCGGCGGGGGCTGGATCTCGTGGGCGAGGGTGACCAGGGTGACGAGGGAGAGACCCTCCGCGTCGGGCAGTCCCCGCCCGCCGGTGATGACGTAGGACCGGACGAACCCGCTGCTGACCTGCTGCTCCTCGCCCGGCGCCGTCATATCTCGCTGCCGGCGTTCTGGCGAGGAGGCGTGGTCATCGCCTTCCCCAGCGCCGTCACCTGCTGCTGCATCCGGAAGGACATCGCCTCCATGTCCACGTCGGCGGCTGCGGTGGCGGCGAGGTAGGCGCCGGTGCCCGCGGCGATGAGGAAGATCCAGCCGTCCTCGTACTCCAGGAGCGTCTGCCGCCAGCGGCCGGGGTCACGGGTGCCGATGAAGGGGGCGACGGCCCGGCTGAGGGACTGCATGGAGCTCATGGCCGCGGCGACGGTCTCCGCGTCGTCCCGGCCGATCTCGCTGGAGTTGGCGAGCAGCAGACCGTCGGCGGACACCAGGATCGCGTGCCGGGCGCCGGGTACCTGGAGCAGGTCGTTGAGCACCCAGGACAGATCGGGGTTCACTGGAACTCGGGTCCTTCCGTCGTCGTCGTGTCGCGTCCGGACCGGGTGCCGCGCTGGAACGCGCCGAGTCGGGAGGCGGTCTCCTCGTTGCTGCGCCCGGGCTGCGGTTCGGCCGAGGGCACCGCGGCGACCGGGCTCTTGCGACGACGCTTCGGCAGCCCTCCGGCGGTGGTGGTGATCTGGGCCAGCGGCTGGGTGGCGGTGTCCGGTTGGGGGGTGGGC
>NZ_JAFEUF010000536.1 GCF_016901035.1 Streptomyces durocortorensis | reverse complement strand
ATGTTTCAGCTACGGGGGTCTTACCCTCTACGCCGGACCTTTCGCATGTCCTTCGCCTACATCAACGGTTTCTGACTCGCCTCACAGCCGGCAGACTGTGAAAGAGAGATCCCACAACCCCGCATGCGCAACCCCTGCCGGGTATCACACGCATACGGTTTGGCCTCATCCAGTTTCGCTCGCCACTACTCCCGGAATCACGGTTGTTTTCTCTTCCTGAGGGTACTGAGATGTTTCACTTCCCCTCGTTCCCTCCACACTGCCTATGTGTTCAGCAGCGGGTGACAGCCCATGACGACTGCCGGGTTTCCCCATTCGGAAACCCCCGGATCAAAGCTTGGTTGACAGCTCCCCGGGGACTATCGTGGCCTCCCACGTCCTTCATCGGTTCCTGGTGCCAAGGCATCCACCGTGCGCCCTTAAAAACTTGGCCACAGATGCTCGCGTCCACTGTGCAGTTCTCAAACAACGACCAGCCACCCACCACCCCACCCTTACCGGATGAGTTCACTGGGGCCGGATCAGAAGGCAGCCACATTCGGCCGTACCTTCAGACACCCAACAGCGTGCCCGACACGATCAACCCGTTCTCATTTTCCACGCCGAAGCAGTACTCACGAAACCGTGCTCATCGTGCCGAATAGTCAACGTTCCACCCATGAGCTGACCACCGTCGAACATTTGCCGACGTAGTGGCTCTGGATTCCTTGCGGAATCTAGATGCTCCTTAGAAAGGAGGTGATCCAGCCGCACCTTCCGGTACGGCTACCTTGTTACGACTTCGTCCCAATCGCCAGT
>NZ_JAFEUF010000535.1 GCF_016901035.1 Streptomyces durocortorensis | reverse complement strand
CCGCCCAGCCCGCCCCGGTGGTCTCCGCCTCCTTAGCCGCAGTCGCAGCCGCGAAGGCCGACGACGAGCAGCCCGTGTGCGGTGACCCGGACGCCAAGGACTTCCCCATCGAGGCCCGGATCCAGGACGCCCCGGACCGGTACGCCTCCGGTGGCGGCTACGGCACCTGGTTCCTCGAGCTCACCAACACCACCGACACGTCCTGCCAGGCCCTGCACCCGGTCCTCGTGCTCGCCGACCGCGACCGCAGGCTGACGTCGGACCAGATCCAGCTGGAGTTCTCCGAGCCGGGCCGCCCCGGGATCGAACACCGGGTCACCTGGGAGAGCACCGACCGCGACGAGCAGATCGGCGTCTTCGGCGAACCGTTCCCCGGGTTCACCGTCCCCGCCGGAGAGACCGTCTCCGTACGCGTCCGGATGGCCTTCACCTCCGACACCGCCCCCGGCCCGGTCACCGCCCACGCCGCCGTCGTACAGCGCCGCCACCAGGACAAGGCGAAGGGCGGCGGGCGCGAGGACGGCGAGTGGGTGGGGGAGTCGGAGGAGTACCCCTTCGTGATCGTCGACGGCGCCACGGGCGGCATCCGCGAGCCGGAACCCCCACGGCCCGAGCGCCCGCAGCCGGAAAGCCCCCGGTCGGAAAGCCCCCGGTCGGAAAGCCCCCGGCCGGAAAGCCTCCGGCCGGAACGTCCCGATCCGGAGCGCACCGCCCCCGACACCGGCACCCGAACCGAACGGCCCGGCGATCCCGACGGTCCCCGAAAGGACGCCGGTACGGGCCAGGACCCGGCCCCGGACGGCGACCC
>NZ_JAFEUF010000534.1 GCF_016901035.1 Streptomyces durocortorensis | reverse complement strand
CCCCACCCCGTATCGTGTTCCCACCCGGAACCCCCACTTTCCGCACGTCACAGCCGCTCCACCGCCGCAGCGGCCCTACGCAGCACCCGCACGAGGAGCCCGTACCGCCATGGCCGAGCACGCAGACCACACAGGTCACGCCGAGAGCGCAGGTCACGCCGAGCGCACCGACCAGGCCGACCACCCCGCGTACCCCGTAGGACTGCGCCTGCACGGCCGCCGCGTCGTCGTCGTCGGCGGCGGCCAGGTCGCCCAGCGCCGGCTGCCGCAGCTCATCGCCACCGGTGCCGTCATCACCCTGATCTCGCCGTCCGCGACCCCCTCCGTCGAGGCCATGGCGGACGCCGGCGAGATCCGCTGGGAGCGCCGCCGCTACCAGGACGGCGACCTCGCCGACACCTGGTACGCGATCATCGCCTCCTCCGACACCACGGCCAACGACGCCGCCTCCGCCGAGGCCGAACGCACCCGCACCTGGTGCGTCCGGTCCGACGACGCCGAGGCCGCCACCGCCTGGACCCCGGCCACCGGCCGCATCGACAACATCACCGTCGCCGTACTCAACGCCACCCCCCGGGGCCGAGACCCCCGCCACTCCGCCGCCCTCCGCGACGCCATCGTCGAAGGCCTGCGCGACGGCAGCATCGCCGCCCCGCACCACCGCACCCGCGCCCCCGGCGTCGGGGGGGGGGGGGGGGGGGGCCCCCCCGCCCCCCCCCCCCCCCCCCCCCCGCCCCCCCCCGGCGCCCGCTACGTCCGGCTGCCCCCGCCGCACCTCCGTACGCTCTCCGACGCCAGACCCGCCGCCGCGCACAGC
>NZ_JAFEUF010000533.1 GCF_016901035.1 Streptomyces durocortorensis | reverse complement strand
GGACCGCCCCGCCCGCCTCACGGTCGGCGTCGTGGGGGGCGGGGCCGGACGCGGAGGCGGGCGGGGCGAAGGCCGGGGGTGCCGTCGCTCCTTGGCGTACCGAGCTGCGGGCCGGCGGGAGCGGGACGCCCGTCTGTGCCGGTGCTGGGGCCGGGGGTGCGCTGTACTGCTCGGTGGCCGGGACCGGGGCGGTCAGGATCGACCCGGCGGACGGGCGCGTTGTGTGGACGGCCCGGTCCTCCGCGGCCGGGAGCGCCCATGCTCCGATCGTCTCGGGTGCGGTCGTGCTGGCCGGCGGCCCGGACGGGAAGCTGCGCGCGTACGACCCGGTGAAGGGGACGGCCGTCCGGGACACCTCGCTGTCCGCGGGGCCCGGGGCGGCGTTCCCGGCGGGTGACACGCTGCTGGCCGTCGCGGACGACGGGGCGGTGTCGGCGCTGGACGGGGCGAGCGGGGCGTCCCGCTGGAAGAAGCGGCTGGCGGGGCATGCGCGGCCGGACTTCGCGCTGTACGACGGTGGGTCCGGGCTTGCCTACGCCTTCGAGCACGCGCCCTCGGGTGCGTCGACGCTTGTCACGGCGGTGGACGCGGGGAGCGGGCGTGTCTCCTGGCAGCGGCGGCTGGACGGGGTGCTGACGCCGGTCGGTACGGCCGGGGCCGGGGAGCTGGTGCTGACGGCGATGGACGAGAACTCGGACACCGCCGAGCTGGTCCGGTACGCCCCGGCGTCCGGGGTCGCCGCCCGGATCGCGCTGCCCTTCACGTTGGACGGGCCGCAGGTGGCGATGGCGGTGGATGTCGCGTACCTGCTGGGGCGGGGCG
>NZ_JAFEUF010000532.1 GCF_016901035.1 Streptomyces durocortorensis | reverse complement strand
GCGACTCGATATTCTGTGAGTCATGGTGGGGATCGTTGAGCGGTTGGTGCCGGACGAGTTGTGGGAGTTGTTCCAGCGGGTGGTGCCGGAGGCGCCGTCGCGGCCGCAGGGCGGTGGCCGGCGCCGACACGGCGACCGGGAAGTGCTGGCGGCGATCGTCTTCGTGGCGACATCGGGTTGCACCTGGCAGCAGCTGCCTTCGGCGTCGTTCGGCCCGTCCGGCGCGACCGCCCACCGGCGGTTCTCGGAGTGGTCGAAGGCCAGAGTGTGGGCCAAGCTCCACCGCCTGGTCCTCGACGAACTCGGTGCCCGCGGCGAGCTGGACTGGTCGCGGTGCGCGATCGACTCGGTGGACATGCGAGCCCTGAAAAGGGGGACCTGACAGGTCCGAATCCTGTCGACCGGGGCAAGTACGGCTCGAAGATCCACCTGATCACTGAAAGGTCGGGTCTGCCCATATCCGTGGGCATCTCCGGCGCCAACCTGCACGACAGCCAGGCTCTGATCCCCCTCGTGAAGGGCATCCCGCCCATCCGCTCGCGACGCGGCCGGCGACGGCGTAAGCCCGCCAAACTCCACGCCGACAAGGGCTACGACTACGCCCACCTGCGGCGATGGTTACGCGGTCGCGGCATCACCCACCGCATCGCTCGCAAGGGAGTCGAGTCCTCGCAACGGCTGGGCCGCCATCGTTGGACCGTGGAGCGCACCATGTCCTGGCTCGCCGGCTGCCGACGACTCCACCGCCGCTACGAACGCAAGGCCGACCACTTCCTCGCCTTCACCAGCATCGCCTGCACACTCATCTGCTACCGCAGACTCG
>NZ_JAFEUF010000531.1 GCF_016901035.1 Streptomyces durocortorensis | reverse complement strand
CCGCCGGCCCCTCCAGCAGGGCCGGAGCCGCGTACCGTCCGCTCGCCGGCCGCTCCCGAACGAGCCGCAGGAACGCGGGCGCCACGCTCTCCGGCGTCGGCCGCGCCGCGTCCGCGTCCTCCGGGACCGCCGCGGCGTACAGGTCCGTCGCCATGTCACCCGGGTCGACCGCCCACACCCGCAGCCCCGGCTCCTCCTCGCCCAGCACCGCCGCCAGCTGGTCCAGCGCCGCCTTCGACGCCCCGTAGCCGCCCCACGTCGGGTACGCCTCCGCCGCCGCGTCCGAACTGATCACCACCACCGCCCCCGCCTCCGAGGCCCGCAGCGACGGCAACGCCTCCTGTACGAGACCGAGCGCCGCCACCACGTTCGTCTCCAGCGCCCGCCGCAGCCCGTCCAACGGCAGCGCGTCCAGCCGGACCAGCGGTTCCGCGCCCAGCATGCTCGCGTTGCTCACCAGCAGGTCGAGCCGGCGCAGCGGACCGGCCGCCGCCACCAGATCCGCCCGGTGCGCCGCGTCCGTGACGTCCCCCGGCACCGCTACCACCCGCGTCCCGTACCGCCCGCGCAGCTCCCGCGCCGTCTCCTCCAGCACCTCGGCGGTCCGGGCGTCCAGCACCAGGTCCCAGCCCTCCCCGGCCAGCGCCCCCGCCAACGCCCGCCCCAGCCCCTTCGAACCACCTGTGATCATCGCGACCGGCATCGTGACCGTCCCCTTCGCACCCTCGGCGTCGCCCCGGCGGACCCCCCCGCGAACACCCACGGAAACCCCCCCCCCCCCCCCCCCCCCCCCCCCCCCCCCCCCCCCCCCCCCCAAAACCCCGCTTGCATAAACGGGTTTACGGTGGGGTAAATCCTGCTGC
>NZ_JAFEUF010000530.1 GCF_016901035.1 Streptomyces durocortorensis | reverse complement strand
GCCGCCGCCGTGAGCCGCAGCCTTCGACACGGCGCTCTCGCCGCCACCGCCACCGCGCTCTCGATCTTCTCCCTGTCCGCCTGTGCGGCGGGCAACAACGCCGAGACGCTCAAGATCCGGCCGGACAACCCGGCCACGACGGTGGGCGACATCAAGGCCCAGAACGTCAACGTGATCACGCAGCCCGGCGCCGGTGCGGACGGCCCCGCCGTCGTCGCCGCGACGCTGTTCAACGCCGGCACCGAGCGCGAGGTGCTGGAGGCGATCACGCTGCCCGGCAGCAACGTCCAGGTGAAGCTCCAGGCGGCCGGCGGCAAGGGCCCCATCGTGGTCCCGGCCGGTGGCCAGGTCGTCATCGGCGGCAAGGGCAACGCCGCCGCCGTGATCGAGAACAGCGGCGAGGCCGCGCGCAACGGCGACGTCCAGCAGGTCGTCTTCAAGCTCAGCCGGACCGGCGACGTCGCCCTCGGCGCGAGCGTCTTCCCGGCCGAGGGCTTCTTCAAGGACTTCGGCCCCAGCCCGCAGGCCGAGGCGCCCGCCCCCAAGCCGACCCCGACGCCGTCCGGCAGCGCGACCGGCGACGCGGAGACCCCCGGCACGGCCGAGGGCGCGACGGGCGGCACGCCGGCGGACGGCGCGGCCGCCGAGGGTGCCACGGGCCAGGGCGAGACGGGCACGCAGGGCGACGCGGCCACGCAGGGCGCGGGCGACGCCGCCTCGGTGCCCGCGGCCGACTGACCGCCGCCGCACACGCACACGCACGCAGTACGCCCCCCGGGGGGGGGGCGCCCCGGGGCCCGCCCCCCCCGGGGGACACGGCCCCCCCCCCCGCGCCGCGCCCCCCCCCCCCCGCGGGGGGGGGGGGGAGTGT
>NZ_JAFEUF010000529.1 GCF_016901035.1 Streptomyces durocortorensis | reverse complement strand
GGGATGGGGGGTTACAGGGCGAACAGCGGTGCCGCGTACCGGTGCGGGCGGTCCCGTACGAGGTGGGTGCGCAGGGACCGTGCCGCGGCGCCGGTGAGGCCGAGCCCTTCGGCCACGCAGCGGAAGGTGGCGTACCGGGCGCCGGGGTGGGCGGCCCGCAGCCGTCCCAGCCAGGCGTCGAGTCCGTGCAGGGCCTCGGTCACCGAGATCTCGGGGGAGGCGGTGTCGCGGAGCCGGAGCGAGCGGTCGCGCTCGCGTTGCAGTTCGGAGAAGCCGCACACCTCCCAGCTGGTCTTCTCGGCGTCGTCGAGGGTGCCGGCACCCTGCTCGTACAGGGCGCGGGCCAGCCGGTTGCGCTCCAGCACCCGGTCCAGGCCGATCCGGTGCACCCGGGCACTGGCGTCGCTCAGGACCACCGGACGGCCGGTGTCCTGTACGACGCAGCCGCCGCGTTCCCCTCGCGCGGCGGCGACCAGCAGCGCACTCGCCTCCGAGGGATGCCAGTCGAAGAGGTGCTCGACACCCCGGGTGTCGGCCCCGGTGAGGGTGAGGAAGTCGTCGCCCAGGACGGGCAGCAGCTCGCTCTCGGGGATCTCGCAGTCGAGCCCCGGGCCCGCGAGCCGGAGCCGTGTGGGTACGCCGGCGGTGGCGCACGCGGCGATGACCAGGGCGTCCGGCAGCGGGCTGAGGAGCGTCGGCTCGTCGCCCCGGGCGAAGACATCGCCGCCGACATCGACCACCTCGACCTCGTCGACGGCGTACTTCTCGACCACCTCCGTGATCTGCCGGGCCAGGTGCGGGACGCCTCCGTAGGGACTGAGGAGGCCCAGCGTGACCGGGAGTTCGGCGGCCAGGCGCGGCAGCGTGGAGCCCGCGGGCGG
>NZ_JAFEUF010000528.1 GCF_016901035.1 Streptomyces durocortorensis | reverse complement strand
GATCTGCGGTGCGGGCGGGGCCGGCGGGGCAGGCACGTGGACGTGGATGAGGGCGGTCGGGGAGAGGCTGATGCCGCGCAGCGCGAACAGGCTCAGTCCGGCCCAGCCCAGGGTGGCGATGGCGGCGGCGACTTCCCGGCCGGGGGCCGGGGTGGCGGTGAAGACCGCGGCGACGGTGAAGGCGCCCCACAGGAGCCAGAGGATCCGGCCGCCGCTGGAGCGGCAGAAGCCGAGGACCAGGGCGAGCGCCCCGATGGCCTGCCACAGGGCGTAGGCGGTGGTCGCGGTGACGGGCAGCTGCGCGGTGTGGGTGTTCAGGTAGTGCCGTACGGGCTGGTCGATGGTGGCGAGCAGCCCGGTGGGATCGGCGACCTTCTGGGTGGGCCAGGGCAGGGCGTGTGCCGCCTGGAGGCCGAGGTCGCCGGCCCAGCCGAGCAGGGTGGCCGCCGTGGCGAGGCCGCCGACGATCGCGGCGGCCTTGAGCCACAGGGCGGTGTGCGACCAGCCGAGCGTGAACGCGCTGCTGATGTCGTCGGCGCGGTCCCGGAGCCAGCCGAGGACCTGGAGCCCGCGGTAGGCGAGGGTGGACGTCTTCATGGGCGGGTGCCTTCCGGGGTGGTGGGGCGGGTGTCGGGTGCGGTGTGGGCCGGTCTCGGCTGGTCCTCGCGGGACGCGGCGTCGGTGGAGGCGTTGTGGGTGCCGAGGTAGAACCCGACGGCCAGACCGAGGACCAGGAGCACCTTGTGGCGGTTGGCGCCCCACCTGGGGGGCGGGGCGGGCGCGGTCAGAACGCCTATGACCTTGGGCGCGGCTTTCGCCAAAGCGACTGCTCTCCTTCGAGGGGGATTGGTGATCGGACGGTGCGGTGAGGGTGTGCGGACGGGTCAGGAGG
>NZ_JAFEUF010000052.1:3368-35989 GCF_016901035.1 Streptomyces durocortorensis | reverse complement strand
CCCCCGCACCCTCCCGCCGCCCCGGCCCGGCGGCTTCTGCCGCTCGTCCTGCCCGCGATCGTCGTCGGCGTCGTCTGCGCGCTGATCCTGCCCGGGGTGAGCGTGCTGGCCGAGCGGCTCCAGGACGTGCTCTGGGAGACCCTGCCCGACACGCTCGGGGTGGGGCGGTTCTCCTCGGTGTGGATGGTCGTGATGCTCACCGCGACCGGCCTCGCGGTGGGGCTCGTCCTGCGGGCCGTCCCCGGCCACGGAGGGCCGGATCCGGCCACCACCGGACTGGTCGACGCCCCGATGCGGCCCGGCATCGTGCCCGGGCTGCTCCTGGTGACCGCACTGGCGCTGGCGGGCGGGGTGAGCCTCGGGCCGGAGAACCCGATCACCGCGGCCAACATCGCGCTGGCCTTCTGGCTCGGCCGGCGGTTCGCGCCCGGCGCGCCCGGCGAGCTGTGGGTGGCGCTCGCGGCGGCCGGGACGGTCGGGGCGCTCTTCGGCACCCCGGTGGCCGCCGCGCTGATCCTCTCCGAGGTACTGGCCTCGCAGCCGGGCCCCGGGGCGTTCTGGGACCGGCTGTTCGCCCCGCTCGCGGCCGGCACGGCGGGGGCGCTGACCATGTCGCTGATCGCGGAGCCCAGCTTCGACCTGTCCCTCCCCGCGTACACCGGACCGCACTGGGGCGATCTGCTCTCCGCCCTGCTGATCGCCTCGGCGGGCGCGCTTCTCGGGCTGCTCGCGGTGTACGCGTTCCCGGTGGCGCACCGGGTCTTCACGGCGCTGCGGCATCCGGTGCTCGCCCTGACGGCGGGCGGGCTGGCACTGGGGCTGCTCGGCGCGCTGGGCGGCCATCTCACCCTGTTCAAGGGGCTCGACGAGGTGAAGGTGATCGCGGGGGATCCGGACGGGTGGTCGGCCGGGGAGTTCGCGGGGATGGCGGCGGTGAAGATGGCCGCCCTGGTGATCGCGGCGTCCTGCGGATTCCGGGGCGGGCGGATCTTCCCGGCGGTCTTCGCGGGGGTGTCGCTCGGGCTCTGCGCCCACGCCCTGGTCGACGCGGTACCGCTGTCGCTGGCGGTGTCCTGTGCGGTGCTGGGCGTACTGCTCGCCGTCACCCGGCAGGGGTGGGTGAGCCTGTTCACCGCGGCGGTACTGGTCAGCGACGCGTCTGTGCTGCCGTTGCTGTGCGCGGCCACCCTGCCCGCCTGGCTGCTGGTCACCGGGCGGGCCCAGATGCAGCTGGACGGGGACGGGAAGGCGCTGCGGTGAGCGGGCGACGTACGCGCCGGCCGCGTGGACGGGCGGCGCACGCATCCGCCGCGGCAAGCGGGCGGCGTACCCGGTCACGGAGAAGGCCCTGTCCGGCGCGCCGGACCCGCTGAACCTCCGTATCGTCTCCTTCGTGCGGTTTCACACCACTTTGTCCTGAAAGTTCCGACGGAGGTCTCCCCATGCCCACGCCCGTCAACGTCGCCGTCGTCTACTACTCCTCCACCGGCACCGTCGCCACGATCGCGAAGGCGATGGCCGAGGACGCGGAGCGGGCCGGGGCGCAGGTGCGGCTGCGGCGGGCGGCGGAGCTGGCCCCGCAGGCGGCCATCGACTCCAACCCCGCCTGGGCCGAGAACGCCCGCGCGACCGCGGACATCCCCGAGGTCTCGCCGGACGACATGGCGTGGGCGGACGCGGTGATCTTCGGTTCGCCGACCCGGTACGGGAACGTCACCGCCCAGCTCAAGCAGTTCATCGACACGCTGGGCGGCATGTGGCAGGCGGGGCAGCTCGCCGACAAGGTCTACAGCGGCTTCACCTCCAGCGCCACCGCCCACGGCGGCCAGGAGTCCACGCTGCTCGCGCTGTACAACACGATCCACCACTTCGGCGGGATCCTCGTCACCCCCGGGTACACCGACCCCACGAAGTTCGTCGACGGCAACCCGTACGGCACCTCCCACGTCGCCGGGCAGGGCGACATCCCGGTCGGCGAGCAGACCCTGACCGCCGCACGCGTGCAGGCCGAGCGGGTCGTGAAGTTCACCCGGGCCATCAAGGCGGGCCTGGCCGCCGAGAACTGACCCCGCACAGCGACGCGCACCGACCCCGCCGTCCGAGAGAAGGGCCTCCCCCACCATGCCGCTCCACCGCGGTGCCCACCCGGAGCAGGACGAACCCTCCGACGAGCGGCGCAGGCTCGCCCTGAACCCGTTCTTCGGCGAGGCGGACCCGACGGCCGCGATGAACACCGCGCCGCCCCGGCACCGGCTGCCGGACGGGCCGCTGCCGCCGCTCACCGCGTACCGGCTGGTCCATGACGAGCTGATGCTCGACGGCAACTCCCGGCTCAACCTGGCCACGTTCGTCACCACCTGGATGGAGCCGCAGGCCGGCGTCCTGATGGGCGAGTGCCGGGACAAGAACATGATCGACAAGGACGAGTACCCGCGCACCGCCGAGCTGGAGCGGCGCTGTGTGGCGATGCTCGCCGACCTGTGGAACGCCCCCGATCCGCGGTCGACCGTGGGGTGTTCGACCACCGGGTCGAGCGAGGCGTGCATGCTCGCGGGGCTCGCCCTGAAGCGGCGCTGGGCGCGGCGGAACGCGGACCGCTATCCGGCGACGGCGCGGCCCAATCTGGTGATGGGCGTCAACGTGCAGGTCTGCTGGGAGAAGTTCTGCAACTTCTGGGAGGTGGAGGCACGGCTCGTCCCGATGGAGGGCGAGCGGTTCCACCTGGACCCGGCGGCCGCCGCCGAGCTGTGCGACGAGAACACCATCGGGGTCGTCGGCGTACTCGGCTCCACCTTCGACGGCTCCTACGAGCCGATCGCCGACCTCTGCGCGGCCCTGGACGCCCTCCAGGAGCGCACCGGCCTCGACATCCCGGTCCATGTGGACGGGGCGTCCGGCGCGATGGTGGCGCCCTTCCTCGACCCGGAGCTGGTGTGGGACTTCCGGCTGCCGCGGGTGTCGTCGATCAACACCTCGGGGCACAAGTACGGCCTCGTCTACCCGGGGGTCGGCTGGGCGCTGTGGCGTACGGCGGACGATCTGCCGGAGGAGCTGGTCTTCCGGGTCAACTACCTGGGCGGCGACATGCCGACGTTCGCGCTGAACTTCTCCCGGCCCGGGGCGCAGGTGGTCGCGCAGTACTACACGTTCCTGCGCCTCGGGCACGACGGTTACCGGGCGGTCCAGCAGGCCTCCCGGGACGTGGCCTGCTCACTGGCGCGTGCGGTGGAGGACCTCGGGGACTTCCGATTGCTCACCCGGGGCGACGAGTTGCCGGTGTTCGCGTTCACGACGACCGCCGACGTCCACGCGTACGACGTGTTCGACGTGTCGCGCCGGCTGCGGGAGCGCGGCTGGCTGGTGCCCGCGTACACCTTCCCCGCCAACCGGCAGGACCTGTCGGTGCTGCGGGTGGTGTGCCGCAACGGGTTCTCCTCCGACCTGGCCGAGCTGCTGATCGAGGACCTGAAGTCGCTGCTGCCCGAACTGCGGTCGCAGAAGCATCCGTTGAGCCATGACCGGTCGGCCCCGACGGCCTTTCACCACTGAGGCGGACCCGGCCTGCCACAGCTCGGCCGAAAGCGGGGCAGGGTGCCTCAGCCCTGCTGTAGGTTCCCTGCCATGTCCACGAGCAAAGACCTGGGGAACCCCGAGTCGCGATTCTCCGCGATACTCGGGAGCGCGACGCGGCTTCCAGGCGTTCGGATCGACCGGGCCTCGTATCTGCGCAGGGCTCTGGCCCGCCACTGCACCGAGGTGGAGGTCGAAAGGGCGATCGAGCTGAGCCCCGCGGCGGCCGGCATCCCCCTGGAGGTCCTGGACCGGGTGGCCAACGAGTCCATCACCTATGAGACCGCCAAGGTGAGCGCCTTCTCCGCGGCAGCGGGCATGCCGGGCATCCTCGCCCTTCCCGCCACGGTGCCCGCCGACCTGGCGCAGTACACCGGCCATGTGCTGCGCGTCGCCCAGAAGCTCGCCTATCTCTACAGCTGGCCGGATCTGTTCTCGGAGGACGCCGGCCTCGACGACGCGACCAGGAGTGTCCTCACGCTCTTCGTCGGTGTGATGTTCGGTACCCAGTCGGCGAACACCGCAGTCGGGAAGGTCGCGACCATGATGTCGCGCGAGGTCGCCAGGAAGCTGCCGCAGAAGGCACTCACCCAGGGGGTCGTCTACCCCGTGGTCAAGAAGGTCGCGGCCTATCTCGGCGTCCAGATGACGAAGCAGACTTTCGCGAAGTCCGTCTCGAAGGCAATTCCCGTCGTCGGAGCCGTGGTCTCCGGTGGGCTCACCCTCGCGACCTTCCGCCCCATGGCGAAGCGCCTGAAAAAACACCTCTCCGGACTGGACTTGGCGAAGCCGGCACCCGGCGTGGTGATCGGGGAGGTCGTCGACGTCCACGACTCCCCGATCCACGATCCGGGCCGCACCGCCTGACGCGCGAGCCATCGGCCCGGCGCTACCTGCTGAGCGCCGCGAACTTCCGTACCGCCAGCGGGAAGAACACCGCGATGAGCGCAACCGGCCAGAGCACCGCGAGGAGTTGGGCGTGCTCGGCGGCCCAGGAGCCGGTCGCGCCGCCCGGGTTGCCGAACAACTCCCGTACGGCGGTGGCGGTCGCGGACATGGGGTTCCACTCGACCACCGCGCCCAGCCAGCCCGGCATCGACGCGGGGGTGGCGAACACGTTGGAGAGGAAGCCGACCGGCCAGACCAGGATCTGGACCGCCGCGACCATCTCCGGCTTGCCCGCGACCATGGCCAGGTGGATGCCGACCCAGAGCATCGCGAACCTCAGCAGGAGCAGCAGCCCCACCGCCCCCAGCGCGGCCGCCGCCCCGGACCGCCAGCGCCAGCCGACCGCGTAACCCACCCCGGTCATCACCGCGAGCGAGACCACCGACTGGAGCATGTCCGCAGCGCTGCGGCCGACCAGCACCGCACCGGGGACCATCGGCATCGAGCGGAACCGGTCGATGACGCCCTTGCCGAGGTCCTGGGTGACCGCGAGCATCGTGGCCTCCAGGCCGAAGGCCATGGTCAGCGCGAGCATCCCGGGGACCAGGAAGTCGGTGGGGTCGCCGTCCACGCCCCGGCCGCCGCCCACCAGATAGGTGAACATCAGGAGCAGCATCACCGGGAACGCCAGGTTGACGAGGACCGCCACGGGCTGCCGGGCCCAGTGCGCCAGTTCGCGGCGGGTCATCGTCCAGGAGTCGGCCAGCGCCCAGCCGAGCCGGGAGGACACCCCGCCGGGTCCGGGCACGTGCTCGCCACCGCCCGGACCCGGTACCGCCGTCGTCGTCGCCGCGCTCATGCCGCCACCTCCGCCTTCTCCGAACGCCGCTCCTCGGCGGGCCGCCCGGTCAGGGACAGGAACACCTCGTCCAGGGTCGGGCGGCGCACCGCGATGTCCTCCGCCTCGATGCCCGCCTCCGCCAGCACCCGCACCGTCCGGGTCAGGGCCGCCATCCGGTCCGGGGCGGGCGCGCCGATCAGCCGCCGGTCGGGGTCGAGCGCCAGGCCCTCGCCGCCGATCAGGGCCGCTGCCTCCGTCAGCCGGGCCGCGTCGCGCAGGACGACGTCGATCCGGTCGCCGCCGACGCGGGCCTTCAGCTCGTCGGGGGTGCCCTCGGCGACCGCCCGGCCGTGGTCGATCAGGGAGATCCGGTCGGCCAGCTGGTCCGCCTCGTCCAGATACTGGGTGGTCAGCAGGACGGTGGTGCCGCCGCCGACCAGGGACCGCACCGCGTCCCACACCTCGGTCCGGCCGCGCGGGTCGAGGCCGGTCGTCGGCTCGTCCAGGAACAGCACGTCCGGGTCGGTGATCAGCGACGCGGCGAGGTCGAGCCGCCTGCGCATGCCGCCGCTGTACTGCTTGACCGCCTTGCGGCCGGTGTCCGCGAGGCCGAACCGTTCCAGCAGCTCGTCCGCCCGGCTGCCCGCCCGGCGTGCGCCCAGGTGGTACAGCCGCCCGAACATCTCCAGGTTCTGCCGCCCGCCGAGCTGTTCGTCCACCGCCGCGTGCTGCCCGAGCAGCCCGATCCTGCGCCGCACCTCGCCCGCCCGCTCGCGGACGTCGAGGCCGGAGACGGTGACCCGGCCCGCGTCGTGGCGCAGCAGCGTCGACATGATCCGTACGGCGGTGGTCTTGCCCGCCCCGTTGGGGCCGAGGACTCCGTGCACGGTGCCGCCCGCGACGGCCAGGTCCAGTCCGTCCAGGGCGCGCTTCTCCCCGTACCGCTTGTGCACGCCGTCCATCACGATCGCTTCGGTCACACTCCCCGCCGCCCTTCCACGCCTTCGCACCCCTTGCGCTCCCACCTTGTAGTCAAACTTGACTAGCAGGTCGAAGGTAAACCCGGATCCGGCATTCGTCAAACTTGATTAGTCGTGGTCCCCGGGGTCGGGCACACCGGTGGCGTAGGGGTTCTCCTCGCCCTCGGCGAGCACCCCGACGAACGGGTCGCCCTCGCCCGCGAAGGTGTACGCGCCGCCCTCGATGCGCTCGATCAGGCCCCGGGTCCACTCCGCGCCGGCGTCGGCCGAGTGCACCCACAGGTTCATGATCTCGCCGATGTGGCCGAGGGATTCGGGGCCGTCGTCGGGCGTGTAGTACTCGGTGACCTCGTCCCGCCACCCCTTCATGGCCTCGACCCGCTCCTTGAGCAGCGCGACCGCCTCCTCGCGGGGCAGGTCGACGATGAAGCCGACCGCCGCCGAGAGGACGTCCATGTCCTGGTCGTAGGAGCGGATGGCGTCCCGCAGGAGGGTGCGGTACTCCTCCAGGCCCTCGTCGGTGACCTCGTACTCGGTGCGCGGCGGGCCGCCGACCGTGGAGGGGGCCGTCTCGTGCGCGCGGAGCAGTCCCTGCTTCGCCATCTGCTTCAGGGCGTGGTAGATCGACCCGGGCTTGGCGTTGGACCACTCGTGCGCGCCCCAGTACTCCAGGTCGTTGCGGACCTGGTAGCCGTGCGCGCGGCCGTGCATGCGCACGGCGCCGAGGACCAGCAGCCGGATCGCGGACATGGCACTCCTCTTCGTATTCAACTTTGACTAGGGTAGCCCCGCCGGCTTGCGTCCGGGCGGCAGGTGTGACCTCGCATTCGTACGGCCGGGGCCAGCAGCGCCGCGACGAGGCATCCGGCCGCCAGCGCCGCCCACACCACGTCGTAACTGCCGAACACGTCCCGCGCGGTGGCGCCGAGGAACGCCGAGGCTCCCGCGCCCAGTTGGTGGGCGGCGTTCGACCAGCCGAAGACGATGGGGCCGTCCTCCCCGTACACGCGGCGGGTCAGCTCGATGACGGGCGGCACGGTCGCCACGTCGACGAGTCCGTAGACCGCCGTGAACAGCAGCATCGGGGCCGTGACCGTGGAGGCGAACACCAGGGGCAGAGCGAGGAGGGTCAGCGCGCGGACGGCGAAGCAGACGGTCAGCACGCGGCGCGGGTCGAACCGGTCGGTCAGCCAGCCGGCCAGCAGCGCGCCGAGGGCGGAGAAGATCCCGATCAGGGAGAGCAGCGAGGCCGCCGCCGTGGCCCGCATGCCGTGATCGTGCGCGGCGGGGGCCCAGTTGGACCACATGATGCCGTTGGTGGACGCCCCGCAGAGCGCGAACGCCCCGGCCAGCAGCCAGAACGGGCCGGTGCGCGCCGCCCGCAGGAGGACCTTCAGGGTGCGCGCCGCCGCTCCGGAAGCCTTCGGCGGCCTCGGGACGAACTCCCGCGCCCCGTAAGGCTTTACGCCCGCGTCGGCCGGGTGGTCGCGCAGCAGCAGGAAGACCGGGGCGGCCACCGCCAGGGCCACGAGCGCCAGCGTCACCACCGGCGGACGCCAGCCGTGGCGGTCGACGGACCAGGCGAGGAGGGGGAGGAACAGCAGCTGGCCCAGGTGGCTGGAGGAGCTGAGCGCCCCGGTCACCAGCGAGCGCCGCCGGTCGAACCAGCGGGCGGTGACCCCGGCGGCGAACGTCATGGTCAGGCAGCCGCTGCCGAGGCCGATCAGCACCCCCCAGTACGCGACCAGCTGCCACGGCCGTGTCATCACCCCGGTCAGCAGCGCCCCGGCCGCGACCAGCAGCAGGGCGCCCATGACCACCCGGCGGGCCCCGATCCGGTCCATCAGCGCCGCCGCGAACGGGGCGGTGAGACCGAAGAGCACCATGTTCACCGAGGCGGCGAGCGCGATCTGCCCGCGCTCCCAGCCGTACTCCTCGTGCAGGGGCGTCACCAGCAGGCCGGGCACGGTGGTGAACGCGCCCGCCGTGACGATGGCCGCGCCCGCGACGGCGGCCGTCAGCCACGCGCGGTGGATACGGCGCGGGCGGCGCGTCGACGGTTCGTACGAGGTCGAGGTCGGAGAAGCCATACGAGCAGCCTGGCGAGCGGGGAGCGCCCTCACGAGTGTCCCGATGGACCAGGTGCGCAAGGATATGGCCATGACGGTCTTCACCCATCCCGGGCGACACCGCGTCGCCGTGCTCGCCCGCGAGGTCCTGCTCCCCATCGAGCTGGGCATCGTCCACCAGCTCTTCGGCCAGGCGCGGCAGGGGGCGTCGGCGGACGGCGAGCCGCTGTACGAGGTGGCCACCTGCTCCCCGACGCCCGGTGACGTGCGGACGGACGGCGACTTCACGGTGGCCGTCGCGCACGGGCCCGAGGCGCTGGCCGAGGCCGACACGGTGATCGTGCTCTCGTCGTACGAGGACTACGTCCAGGAGACGCCCGACCTCCCGGCCCCGGCGGCGGAGGCGCTCGCGCTGATCCGGCCCGGCGTGCGGGTGGCCTCGATCTGCACCGGCGCGTATCTGCTGGCCTCGGCCGGGCTCCTCGACGGGCGCCCGGCCACCACGCACTGGCGGTACACGGAGCAGTTCGCCCGGCTCTTCCCCCGCGTCGAGCTGGACCCGGACGTGCTCTACACGGACGGGGGGTCCGTGCTGACCTCGGCGGGGTGTGCCGCCGGGATCGACCTGTGCCTGCACATGATCCGGCGCGACCACGGGACGGCCGTGGCCAACGACGTGGCCCGGCGCACGGTCGTGCCGCCGCACCGCGAGGGCGGCCAGGTGCAGTACATCCGGCGGCCGGTGCCCGGGCGGTCGGCCCCGGGGACCTCGGCGGCCCGCGACTGGGCGTTGCGGCGGCTCCAGGACCCCATCACGCTGGAGCAGTTGGCGGCCCGGGAGTCGATGAGCGTACGGCACTTCACCCGGCGGTTCCGGGAGGAGGTCGGCCTGACGCCCATGGACTGGCTGACCCGGCAGCGCATCGAGCTGGCACGGGAGTTGCTGGAGGAGTCGGACACGCCCGTGGAGCAGGTGGCGGCCCGCGCCGGGCTCGGCACGGCGGCCAATCTGCGCCGGCACTTCCATACGGCGCTGGGTGTCTCGCCGAGCGCCTACCGGACCACGTTCCGGGGGCCGGGGAGCTGAGGCGAGGCGGGGGGCGGCCGTCAGAACGGGAAGACCGTGCGCCCGTGCTGGATCGACATCCACTTCTGCGTGGTGAAGGCCTCCACCACCGCCTCGCCGTTCAACCGCCCCACCCCGGACGTCTTCTCGCCGCCGAACGCGACCAGCGGATCGTCCTGCACGGTGGAGTCGTTGACGTGGAACATCCCGCTGACGATGCGCTGCGCGAACTTCACGCCGCGCTCCGCGTCCCGGGTGTGGACCGCGCCGCTGAGGCCGTAAGGGCCCTCGTTGACGATCCGTACGGCCTCCTCCTCGCCGTCGAACGTCATCAGCAGGGCCACCGGGCCGAGGATCTCCTGATGGAGCAGCGGGGAGTCCTCCGCGAGGCCGGTGAGGACGGTCGGGCCGACGACGTTGCCGACGGTCCGGCCCCGGACGAGGGCCGTCGCGCCGTCCGCGACCGCCCGCTCGACGAGGGCGTCCAGCGCGTCGGCCTGGAAGGCGTTGATGACCGGACCGATCCGGGTCTCCGGATCCCGCGGGTCGCCGGCCGGGAGGGCGGCCACCTCGGCGGTGAACCGCTCGGTGAACTCGGCGGCCACCGACCGGTCCACCAGGATCCGGTTGGCCGCCATGCTGACCTGCCCCTGGTGCAGGAAGCGGCTGAAGACGGCCGCCCGGACCGCGTGGTCGAGATCGGCGTCCTCCAGCACCACCAGGGCGCTGTTGCCACTCAGTTCGAGGACGGTCCGCTTGAAGGCGCCGGCCGCGGTGGCGGCGATGTGCCGGCCGACCCGGTCGGAGCCGGTGAACGAGATGACCTTGGGCACGGGGTGCTCGATGAACGCGTCGCCGATCTCGGCGCTGTCGGTGATGACGACGTTGAGCAGCCCGGCGGGCAGCCCCGCGTCCTCGAATATCTTCGCTATCAGACCGCCGCCGACGACCGGGGCGTTCTGATGGGGCTTCACGACGACCGCGTTGCCGAGCGCGAGGGCGGGCGCGACGGACTTCATCGTCACCAGGAAGGGGAAGTTGAAGGCGCTGATGACCCCGACGACGCCGACCGGCAGCCGGTAGAGCCGGTTCTCCCGGCCGTCCCCCACGGCGGGCAGCAGCCGCCCGGTGGGCCGCAGCGCCTGACGGACCGCCTCCCGCAGGAACTCGGTGGCGCTGCCGATCTCGTACCGCGCCCGCTCCCGGGTGCCGCCCAGTTCGTCGGTGATCGCTTCGGCGATCTCCTCGGCACGCTCGCCGGTGACGCGGAGCGCGCGTTCGAGGACGGCGCGCCGCTCGTAGGGGTTGATCGCGGCCCACTCCTGCTGCGCCCGCTCGGCGGCCCGGTAGGCCCGGTCGACCTCCAGCGCGGTGGCCACGGTGACGGCGGCGAGTTTCTCACCGTTGTAGGGATTGAAATCGATGATGTCCCACGAGCCGCTGCCGGTCAGCCACTCGCCGTCGATGTACTGGTGGGCCAGTTCATGGAAGAAGGACATGCAATCCCTTACTGCAGGCGTTCGCAGACTCCTGATGCGACGTCATCGTAACGAGAATTTACGTCAGTTGGAGTAGACCGCGCAGAAGATCCCGGCTCTCCTCCGGCGCCGGACTCTCCTGAGCGAGAGCCGCCATCGCCTTTTCGTACTGCGCGACTTCTTCGGGCTTGTCCAGATAGAGCGCGCTCGTCAGCTGCTCCAAATAGACGATGTCCGACAGATCGGATTCCGGGAAACGCAGCATGGTGAATGCGCCGCTCTCGCCCGCATGGCCGCCGTGACCGAAGGGCATGACCTGGAGCGTGATGTTGGGCTGCTCCGACATATCGATCAGATGCCGCAATTGGGCGCGCATGACCTCGCGTTCGCCGTACGGGCGGCGGAGCGCCGCCTCGTCGAGCACGGCGTGGAACGCCGGGGCGCGCTCGGACACGAGGGCCTTCTGGCGCTCCAGGCGCAGGGCGACGCGGCGGTCGATCTCGGCGGGCGAGGCGCCGCGCATTCCGCGCGAGACGACGGCGTGGGCGTACGCCTCGGTCTGCAACAGCCCGTGCACGAACTGGACTTCGTAGATGCGGATGAGGGAGGCGGCGCCCTCCAGGCCGATGTACGTCTGGAACCAGCCGGGCAGCACGTCACCGTAACTGTGCCACCAGCCCGCCACGTTGGCCTCGCGGGCCAGACCGAGAAGGGAGTCCCGCTCCGCCTCGTCGGCCACTCCGTAGAGCGTGAGCAGATCCTCGACGTCCCTGGCCTTGAAGCTCACCCGTCCCAACTCCATGCGGCTGATCTTCGATTCGGAGGCCCGGATCGAGTAGCCGGCCGCCTCACGGGTGATTCCGCGCGACTCCCGCAGTCTCCTGAGCTGAGAGCCCAGGAGGATGCGCCGCACCACCGATCCACTCGACTCGCCTGCCGACACTGGCCCGACCCTCCCCATCGCCTTCCCTGGCACCGGGGCCCCCCGAACCCCGGAGTGCCGGATTCTGCCACCAAAACGCTTCAGCCCGTACTCATTCGATTACGGAAATGGGAAGACGTCCGGAAAGCTCCGAAACTGACCCCGGGAAGAAATGCCCCGTAACCACCACGGTATCGGGCAGGTCCGGCGCGTGCACGTGCATCTGCCCTTGCATCTGCTGTGCGCATTCGGAACCATGGTCCCCGCGCACCTGCGTGCTCGTGTTGTGCCGCTGTACCCCCCGCAGTACCGCTACAGGCAGTGCCGCTACAGCCGCGAATCCCGGGAGTGCCTCGTATGGGGACGAATGGATCGACGATGCTCGAGCCGTTACGGCAGGGGCTTCCCCCCACCGACCCCTCAGGGGTTGCCGGATCGGCTTCCTGCGCTCTGCCCGCGCGTTACGAAGCGGTCGGCGGCGCACGGAAGTTCACCCGGACCACGCTGGAGCGGTGGGAGCTGGGAGACCGGTTCGACGATGTCGCCCTGGTGGTGTCCGAACTCGTCACCAACGCCCTGCGCCACGCGCTGCCCGGTGACCCGCCCCGGGAGTTCCAGGACCCGCCGGTGCGCCTGCATCTGATGCGGTGGACCTCGCGGCTGGTGTGCGCGGTGCGCGATCCCAGCCGGGAGAGCCCGGTGGCGGGCGAGGCGGCGGATTCCGCCGAATCGGGCCGGGGGCTGTTCCTGGTGGAATGCGTCAGTGACAGCTGGGGCTGGCACCCCTCTCCCGCGCCGCTCGGAGAACTGCCTTCCGGGCCGCTGTACGGCAAGGTCGTCTGGGCCCTTTTCCGGCTGCCGGAAAAGGGGAAGTAGGGCTCACGAAGAGCCCCGGTCCGGTCCTTCGTGGGCCGGGCCCGGCGTCAGGCGCCGGCCGCGAGATGGTCGAACTCGCCGTCCTTGACGCCCAGCAGCAACGCCTCGATCTCCGCGGGCGTATAGACGAGGGCGGGCCCGTCGGGGTGACGGGAGTTCCGCATCGCCACATTCCCTCCGGGCAGCCGCGCGAACTCCACGCAGGATCCCTGGGAGTTGCTGTGCCTGCTCTTCTGCCAGACGACTCCGCGAAGCTCTGTGGCCGCCATGCCGTTGTACACGTGGTGCACAGGACGCTCCCCGAGTTGCAAGGTGCAAGTGTCAACTAGCTCGGATCATAGCTCTGTTCATATGCCAATGCATGAGCAGATGCACGTGCACGCGGGGTGTTCCTTTGATTACAAGACGAACGGGGCGCCTATTTCGCTCCCGCTTACCGGAGTTGATCGTTGCGGACCTTGGTAACGTGGCGCGGTCTTTCGACCGGAAAACAGCAAGGGGGAACTCCACGTGACCAGGTCTCTACGCACCGGCGCCTTCGCGGTCGCCGCTCTGGCCGCGTCGTTCGCGCTGACCGCCTGCGGCAGCGACGACGCGGACAAGGGCTCCGGCACGGACGCCTCGGCGAGCGCGACGCCCGGCGGCGGCGAGGACTCCGGGGAGTCCGCCGGGGGCGGGGACGTCGACGCCGCCGCACTGGAGGGCACCTGGGTGGGGCTGACGGACGGCAAGAACGTCACCGTCTCCATCGCCGCCCGCCAGGTCGCCCTCGTCGCCGACCAGTCCGTGTGCCAGGGCGAGGTGAAGGACATGGGCGGCGAACCGATGCTGGCGCTGAAGTGCACCGACGGCGGCACCGACCGCACGATGGGCGCGATCGACTCCGTCGACGGCTCGAAGCTGGTCGTCTCCTGGGACGGCGGGGCCAAGGACACCCTCGCCAAGGCGGAGGCGGGCAAGCTGCCGAGCGGCATGCCCTCGCTCCCCGACATGCCCGACCTCCCGGACCTGCCCGCCCCGTAAGGCAGGCCCGGGACGTCGGGGGCGTTCAGCTCTCGGCTCGGAGACTTCAGCCCTCGGCGAGGGTGCTGCTGACGCGGGTGGAGCCGCCGCGCTCGTCCAGGGCGCGGGTGAACTCCTCCAGCGCGTCCAGGAGCAGCGCCGCACCCCGGCGCACCACCGGGTCGCCGACCGGTGTCGTGCCGTCGTCCGTCGGTGTGGGCATGTCCCAGTGGGCCACCGCGTCCACCACCGGCTGCCAGTCGGGCAGCCGCCGCTCCCGTACCGCCTTGGCGCCCTTCTCGGTGGCCCGGCGCAGCGCCTCGGCCAACTGGGCGGCGCCGGGCACCGGGTCGGCCGACCGGGCGGGCAGATGGGCCTCCAGGACCATCGCGGACCGGCCGAGCTGGGCCAGCGCGTGCTGGGCGTCGGTGGCGGCGGCCCGGGAGATGCCCCGGTGGCGTACGGGTTCGTGCTGGGCGGTCGCCAGCGCCTCCTGCCACGCCACACGGGCCTCCCGGGTGGCGATCAGCGCGTCCCGGACGTCCTCGTTGTCGCGGGCGGTGGGGTCGGCGTACCGGTCGACGACCGTGGCCGCGTACCGCCCGTCCGCCACCAGCCACTCGGCCAGCCGGTTGCGCAGCCTCGGGGTCTCCCAGGCCGGGTAGACGGCGTACGAGATCATCGCGAGGAGCCCGCCGACCAGCGTCAGCACGATGCGTTCGGTGACGGTCTGGGACCAGTCGTCGCCGGCCATGCCGAGCAGGAAGACGACGTACGCGGCGACGCAGACCTGGCCGACCGCGTAGCCGGTCCGCATCAGCAGGTACATCAGCCCGGCGCAGACCACCGCCAGGAGCGCGGAGAGCCGGGCGTCGGGGTGGGCGGTCTGCACGATCGCGGTGGCGAGCCCGACGCCGACCAGGGTGCCGCCGAAACGTCCCGCGGCACGGGCGTACGTCTGCGAGAACTCCGGCCGCATCACCATGACGGCGGTCATCGGCGCCCAGTAGCCGTGGCCGAGCGGGACGGCCTCGCCCACGAAGTACCCGGAGACGGCGACCACCGCGACCCGGATCGCGTGGCGCATGATCGGCGAGCCGTGGTGCAGCTCGCGGCGCATCGCGGCCAGCACCACCGGGACCAGTTGCAGGAGCGTGGGCCGCTGCCGGGTGTCCGGGGCGAGGTCGGACGGCACCCCGCTGTCGGTCCCGGTGCCCTCCGCGATCTCCAGGACGTCGTCGAGCAGGGCGGAGAGCCGGTCGGCGGCGCGGCGGGCGGGGCCGACGAGGATCACGTCGTTGTCGGGGGTCTTCAGGACGCCCAGGTCGGTGGCGGAGAGGTGGACGGGCTCGCCGTGCCGGACGGCCCGCGCGGCGGCGTCCAGGACCGAGCCGGCCGCGCCGAGCAGCTCGTTCACCCAGAGCCGCTCCAGGCCGTCGCCGGGCACGCCCATCGCCGGGTCCGCCAGCGAGGCCAGCACCGGGCGCAGCCGCTCGGCCACGCCCCGCGCCCCGTGCAGTTCGGCGGGGCGGCGGCGGGCCTCGCGCGGGGTGACGGCGGCGGCGCTGCGGGCGGTCATCAGGGGCAATGGGTCGAAGGGGGCGACCGGGTCGTGGCGCAGCCGGCGGGCGTAGTCGGCCTCGGCGGCGAGGGCGTCGGCGAGCGCGTCGCGCTGGGCGCCCCATCTGCGGACCGGGAAGAGGACGATGAGCGCCGCCTGCACGAGGCCGCCGACGGCGATCATCCCCGCGTGGGCGGCGGCGTCCACGACCGAGGTGGGCAGGGTGATCGTCACCAGCATGATCGCGACGTTGGACGAGGCGATGATCCCGCCCGTGGGACCGGCCGCCCAGGCGAGCCCGGCGAGGAAGGTCCAGAGGCCGAGCAGGCAGAGGAAGAGGACGACGTGCGCGCCGCTGACGTAGCCGACGAAGGTCGAGACGGCGAGGCTGGCGCCGGAGACCAGGGCGAGGACGGGGCGCGGGCGCCAACTGCGCTGGAAGGTGGCGATGGCCGCCTGGAACGCGCCGAACGCGGAGCTCGCCGCGATCTCCGGCCCGAACAGCACGAGGCTGGTGCCGATGACGAGGGCGAGGCCGGCCGCACCGCGAAAGGCGATGAGGGGTTCCAGCCTCTGCCGCTCGATCTCCAGCCCCGAGCGGGCGGTCTCCTTCAGCGCCCGGAGCCAGCTCATGGGCCGAGCCTAACCGTGCAATCTCGGACAAGCTCGACTTATTACTCGCTTATGACGTGATTTCTCCGTCGGGTCGGGGGGACGCCCCGCCCATGCGGGCCCGGTCAGCTGCCTCGGTGCCGTGCGTCCAGCCGGCCAGGTCGGACACGCCGCGGAGCCGGGTGGTCGTGGTCCTCGGGAACATCCGCTCGGCGGTGTCGGCGACCGCGACGTCCCGGGCGGCGAGGACGGGGAGCAGCCCGCCGCCGCCCTGTCCGGTGTCGGATTCGGCCGCCGCCGTGACCCGCTCGGCGTCGGCGGACAGCCGGCGGCCGAGGCGCTGGGCGTACCCCATCAGGAACGCCTGCCGGAAGGTCTTGGTCCGTTTACGGCCTCCGGCGCGCTGGCCGGCCTCCGCCCGGGTCATCGCGGCCGTCCCCTGGACGAGCAGCGAGGTGAACAGCAGCTCGACGGCCTCCAGGTCCGCCTCGAAGCCGACGACCGTGGAGAAGCCGAGGTCTTCGTTCCACACGGCCCGGCAGCGGTTCGCGGAGGCGACGGCGTCCAGCAGGATCGCCTTGGCGCTCTCGTACGGGGGCTCCACCCCGATCCGGCAGGCCCCCGGCGTCTCGCTGCTGTGCGTCCGGGCGGCGAGGAGGGCCTCGTCGATGGTGTGCCGGGCCATCAGCTCCTGCGCCTTGGTGGTCAGCGCCTCGGCCTCCTCCGGGAAGCCGGTCGCCTCCGCCTTCGCCAGCAGCGCCCGGATCCGGGTGAGCATCCGGGGCTCGTCGGCGGCGGGCGGCCGGTGCAGGTGGTCGGCGGCCGCGCCGGGCGGCGGGCCCACGGGCTCGATGGCGGGCAGCCGCAGCAGCACCCGGTAGAGCTCAAGGAGATCGGCGGCGTAACTGAACCGGTCGGGGCGGTTGCGGGGCAGGGGCGGCGGAAGCTCGGCGAGCTGCTGGAGCCAGCGGGGCGGCAGCTCCGCGTACCGGGCGGTCTCGGCGGCGATCAGGGTCGCGGCCAGCGCCGCCCTCCGCTCGTCCAGCTCGCGGCGGACGAACCGGACCAGGTCGGCGGGGTGCCAGCCCCGGTCCCACGCCCGGCGCACGAACTCCTCGCCGCGCAGGTGCGCCTCCGCGTCGGCGTCCGGGGCGGCGGCGAGCAGGGACGCGCCGGTGTCCAGGGCGGCGTCGCCCTCCGCGTAGAGGGCCGCCGCGCACGCCCGGTCGATCACGGATTCCATCCGGCCAAGGGTAGGCGGAGCACTTCCGGCGGACCGCTTCCGGGCGGACCGCTTCCGGGCGGCGGGTCCGGTCGCGGGACGGCTCCCGGGCGTTGTCAGTGGTGGGTGCCAGACTCGCACCCATGACCGAACGGTGGGCGGTGGCGGCCGTGGACGGGGGCGGGGCGCTGCTCGCGCCGCTCGCGCGGGACGGCACGCCCGCGGGGCCGGTCCTCGCCGAGCCCGACCTCGTCGAGGCGGTCCGCTCCCGCCCCGACGTGGTGCGCTGGGTGTGGCGCTCGACCGCCGAGGTCTACCCCCGGCTGCTCGCCGCCGGGGTCCGGGTCGAGCGGTGTTACGACATCGAGTGCGCCGAGCTGCTGCTGCTCGGGCACGCCGGGCGCCTCGGCGAGCCCCGGTCGGCCGCCGCCGCGCTGGCCCGCCTCGACAACGCGCCGGTGCCGCCGGACCCGCCCGCCCGGTCCGCCGAGCCGGGGGCGCAGTCCTCCCTCTTCGAGCCGTCGTCGGGGACCGGCGTGCCGTTCGAGGGCCTCCTGCGGGTCTACGCGGACCAGCTGCGCCGCCACGACGCGGCGGAGCACCCCGACCGGATGCGGCTGCTGACCGCGTCGGAGTCGGCGGGGATGCTCGTGGCCGCCGAGATGCACCGGGCCGGGCTGCCCTGGCGCGCCGACGTCCACCGGGACCTGCTGAACGGGCTGCTGGGCGAGCGGTACGCGGGCGGCGGCGAGCCCCGCAGACTCGCCGAGCTGGCGGACGAGGTGTCGGCCGCGTTCGGCAGACGGGTCCGCCCCGACCTCCCCGCCGATGTGGTGAAGGCGTTCGCGCAGGCGGGGATGCCGGTGAAGTCGACCCGGCGGTGGGAGCTGGAGGAGGTGGACCATCCGGCGGTCGAGCCCCTGATCGCGTACAAGAAGCTGTACCGGATCTGGACCGCGCACGGCTGGTCCTGGCTCCAGGACTGGGTGCGCGAGGGCCGCTTCCGCCCGGAGTACCAGCCGGGCGGCACGGTCAGCGGCCGCTGGACGACCAACGGCGGCGGGGCCCTCCAGATCCCCAAGGTGATACGGCAGGCCGTGATCGCCGATCCGGGGTGGCGGCTCGTCGTCGCGGACGCCGACCAGATGGAGCCCCGGGTGCTGGCGGCGATCTCCCGCGACCGGGGCCTGATGGAGGTGGCCGGTCATGACGGCGACCTCTACAAGGCCCTGTCCGACCGGGCGTTCTCCGGCGACCGCGAGCACGCCAAGCTGGCGCTGCTCGGCGCGGTCTACGGCCAGACCTCCGGGGACGGGCTGAAGAACCTGGCCGCGCTGCGCCGCCGCTTCCCGCTGGCCGTCGCCTACGTGGACGACGCGGCGCGGGCGGGCGAGGAGGGCCGCGTGGTGCGGACCTGGCTGGGCCGCACCAGCCCGCCGGTCGTCTCGGCGGGCCAGGACGAGGAGGCGGGCATCCCCCAGGAGGACCCGGAGGGCGCCGGAGACGCCGGGGACCCCGGGGGCGGGTCCGGTGGCGGTGCGGCACGGGCCCGGGGGCGCTTCACCCGAAACTTCGTGGTGCAGGGCAGCGCCGCCGACTGGGCGCTGCTGCTCCTGGCCGGGCTGCGCCGGACGCTCTTCGAGCAGGGGCTGCGGGCGCGGCTGGTGTTCTTCCAGCACGACGAGGTGATCGTGCACTGTCCGGCCGAGGAGAGCGCCGCCGTCACCGAGGCGATCCGCGCTGCGGGCGAGCTGGCCGGGCGGACCGCCTTCGGGGAGACGCCGGTGCGCTTCCCCTTCACGGTGGCGGTGGTGGAGCGGTACGCGGACGCGAAGTGACCGTCCGGACAGGGCGACGGGAAGCGCCCCCCTCACGCGCCGGACGGCGTGAACGGGGCGCGGGCGGTGGTACGCGCTCGCTGTTCCCGTCGTCTACCCGCGTTCCCACAACGCGGGGACGTGCGGCGGCTCCCAGCCGGAGACGGCCTGGTGCGCCTGCAGACAGCGGTAGGCGACCCCGCCGTAGGTCACGCGGTCACCCGCGCGGTAGGAGGTGCCGGAGGCCCAGGTGGTCCCCGGCTCGGTGGGCGGAGAGGTCGGCGGATCGGTCGGCTTGGGCGTCTGGGCGACGTCCAGGACGAAGTCGAAGGTGCCCTGACGCCCGTTCCCGACGTTGCGGACGTTCATCAGCAGCTCGGGGTCGAACAGGGCGTCGGTGTTGTTGCGCGGCTCGTTCGGGAAGTAGAGCTGGGTGGTGAGGATGCGGCCGCCGGGCGCCTGCGCCTTCACGTGGAGGTGGCGCGTACGGCCCGGATAGAGACCCGGCACCACGGTGGTGAGGCTGAACGACCCGTCGGCTCCCGTGAGTTGGTGTCCCCGGAAGGCGAACCTGGCCATGTCGTACGACCCGTTGGTGTCCGCCTGCCAGAAGTCGAGCAGGGCCCCGGCGACGGGCCGGCAGGCCCGGCCGAAGACGTAACCGCTCACGGTGAGCGGTACGCCGGGGGTGCCCGGGGTCACCAGGCTGGTGCGGCGCGGGGAGTTGGGCTTGAAGTACGGGCCCTCCATCTGCGGCGGTGTCGTGTCGTCGCCGTCGTCGCACTCCGGGGTGGGGGCCAGGGGCCCGTTCCCGGCGGAGGCGGCGACGCGGGCGAGCGCGACGCCTCCTCCGGCGAGCAGCGGTGCGGCGCTCGCGACGAGCGCGGCCTTCAGGAGACCTTTGCGGCTGATGCGCCGCCGGTCCCCCGGCGTCTCGTCGAAGCCGTCCGGGTCGTGGGGGGTTGGGCTGTCCATTTGTGGGGTCATGACAGTTCCTCGGAATCCTCGGTGCGGGGAGGCGGAGAGATTCGGGGTCGGTCGGGTCAGACCCGCTGCCAGAGCGCCGGGACGGCCGCGGGGGTCCAGCCGGGCTGCGCCGTGTGCGCCTGGAGGCAGCGGTAGGTGGCTCCGCCGTACGTCACCGTGGCTCCGGCGGCGTACGCGGTGCCGGCCGCCCAGGTGCCGCCCGGCGGGTCGGTGGGCGGGTCCGTCGGCGGCGTGGTGGGCGGGTCGGTGGGCGTACCGCTGGTGACCAGGGTCAGCCCGTACGCCTGGAGCAGCGGGTTGAGTGGCTGGAAGTACGTCGTACCGCCCGACGAGCAGTTGCCCGAGCCGCCGGAGGTGACGCCCTGCGCCTGGTTGCCGGAGATGTACGAGCCGCCGGAGTCGCCGGGCTCCGCGCAGACACTGGTGCGGGTCACGCCGGAGATGGTGCCCTCCGGGTAGGTGACGCTGGTGTTGAGCTGCTGGACGGTGCCGCAGTGCCAGCCGGTGGTGGAGCCGGAGCGGCAGACCGAGGCGCCGACGACGGACGCGGTGGATCCGGCGACGGTGACGTCGCCCCGCCCGTATCCGTTGACCGTCGGGCGCGGGGTCCAGTTGGCGTTGGTGGCGACCCAGGCGTAGTCGCGGCCGGGGAAGGTGGAGCCCTGGAAGGTGCCCTGGGCCTGCTGGTTGAAGCCGTTGGTGGTCGTGCCGACCCGGCCGCAGTGGCCCGCGGTGGCGAAGCCGTTCTGGGTGCCGCGCTTGACGGAGAAGCCGATGGAGCAGCGGCCGGAGCCGTTCATGTAGTACGCGTCGCCGCCCCGGAGGTCGGCGAAGGTGCGGGGCTTCTCGGCGGAGCGGGCCACGGTGACGAGGCCGCCGTCGACCCCGGCCGCCTTGAGGAACGCCGTTCCGGCGGCGGTGCTCGCGGCGTTCACGACGACACGGTTGGCCTCGACGTCGACGTACCAGACGGGCACCTCCTTGGGCGCCTTGCGCAGCGCGGACTTGTCGAGGGCATCCATGACGCCTTCGAGCCGGTCCAGGCTGTGCGCGACGACCTCGGCCTTCGCCCCGGCCCCGGTGATCCGGGCGGCCTGGGAGGCGTCGGTGGTGGAGACGGTCAGGGTCGCCTTCGTGCCGCTGACCCGGGCTCCGGCGAAGTCGGCGCCGAGGGACTTCTCCAGACCCGCGGCGACGGCCGCGGCGCGGTACTCGCCGGCTATCCGGCTGCGCGCGTCGTCCGCGTCCAGGCCGAGGTCGCGTTCCATGGCGGCCAGCAGTCCGGGCGACAGGCTGTCGGCGGAGACCGGCGGGGCGGTGGTGCCCGCGGGGTCGGCGGACGCCACGCCGGTCAGCCCGGCGAGGGCGAGCGCACCCACGGCCACCGTGGCGGTGCCGGCGGCGAGGGCGCGTCTGCGGAGCGTGGTTCTCTCCACGTAACTCTCCTTGGTTCAGGGGGTGTCCGGGTCCGGCGGGGGTTGGTCCGGACCAGGGAATTGCCGAAACCGTAGCGGCGGTGACACCCGGCGCAGGAGATCCCGTTCGCCCCCTCCCTCCGCGTTATGGGGCCGGACCCCCTCCGAGGGGGAAGCCGTCTCCCCTTCGGCGGGGCGCCCGGGTAGGTTCGCCCTCATGCACACAGGGCAACTTCTGGGCTCGGGACGCACCGCCGACGTGTACGCACTCGACGGCCCCTGGGTCCTTCGCCGCTACCGGGACGGCACCGACACCACGGAGGAGCTGGCCGTGATGAGTTACGTCGGCGCCTTCGGCTTCCCGGTGCCGCGCATCGGTCCGCCCGCCGAAGGGGCCCGCCCAACGGACCTGGTGCTCCAGCGGCTGACCGGCCCGACCCTGGCCGAGGCCCTGGTGGCGGGGCGGCTGGGGGCGGCCGAGGCGGGGGCGCTGCTCGCCCGGCTGCTGCGCGAGCTGCACGCGATACCGCCCCGGGTCTCGACGAACCCGGAGGACTGCGTGCTCCACCTGGACCTGCATCCGGAGAACGTGGTGCTCACGGCGGGGGGCGCGGTGGTGATCGACTGGTCCACCGCGACGGAGGGCCCGCCCGGCCTGGACCGGGCGATGTCGGCGCTGACCCTGGCCCGGATCGCGCTGGACCCGGCGCTCCCGGCCGGGGCCGACGTACGGCCGCTGCTGGCGGCGCTCCTGGCGGAACTCGCCGACGACGGGGGCGTGTCGGCCGCCGATCTGGCGCCGGCCCGGACCCGCCAGCAGCAGAACCCGCACCTGACGGAGGCCGAACGGGGCCGCTTGGACGAGGCGGTGGACGTGGTGCTGGACCAATCCAGCACCTGAGGGAAGTCAAGCCCCTCCGGCGATTGAGGAGCGGGGGTGCGGGGGCGGAGCCCCAGAGCAGGAACCTCAGCGCCGCCCGCGCCGCGCGTCCCGTACCCGCCGCAGCCGGTTCACCGTGACCGGATCCACCCGCAGCGCCCGCTCGTCCTCGATCAGCGCGTTCAGCAGCTGGTAATAGCGGACCGGCGAGATCCCGAGCTCCTCGCGGATCGCCCGCTCCTTCGCCCCGGGCCCCGCCCAGGACCGCCGCTCCAGGGCCAGCAGCGCCCTGTCCCGTACGGACAGCTCGTCCGCACCGGGCACGGGCGCGGACGGGGCGTCGTGGTGATCGGGGTCGGGATCAGGGCCGGGGGCGGTCATATCAACCAACCTAATGCCCACCCCCGACACCGCACGCCCGCCCCGCGTCCGCTGTTCGGCGGCCTCCTATTCGGCGGCCTCCGCCTGCGTCGCCTCGGAAGCTATCCCTCCGAGGATGCTCTCGGGGTTGCTGCCCGGCGCGACCGCGCTGCCGATGTTCTTCTTGATCGCGTCGCTGACCGTGGCCCAGGACGTCTTGCCGAACGGGGGCAGGCTGGAGTTGGGCAGCGCGGCCAGGAACTCGTGCAGCTTCTTGTGCTTCTTGTCGGTCTCCATGGCGGCCGAGGCGCTGCCGGTCACCGGGAGGAGGTCGTACTCCTCGGCGAACTCCAGCACGTTCTCGTCGGAGTAGGCGTAGTCGAGGAACTTGCCGATCTCCTTGCGGTGGCCGTTCTCCTTGAAGCCCATCATCCAGTCGGCGACGCCCATGGAGCCCTTGGTCGGGCCGTCGGCGCCGGGCAGCGGCACCATGCCGACCTTGACGCCCTTGGCCTCGGCCTCGTCCATCAGGGTGGGGTGGCCGTTGAGCATGCCGACCTTGCCGGCGGTGAACGCCTCGAACGCCTTCGCCCGGTCCAGCTTGCCCGGCGCGACCGGGCCGGTGAGGCCCTTGCCGACGAGGTTGTCCCGCAGCCAGCGGAACGTGGCGACGTTCTCGGCCGAGTCGATGTCGTACGAGCCGACGTCGTCGGTGTAGCCGCCGCCCCCGCTGAGCAGCCACATCAGGGTCTCGGCCTGGGCCTCCTCCTGGCCGAGCGGCAGGGCGAAGGGGTAGTCGACGCCCTTCGCCTTGAGGGCCGCGGCGTCGCTGCTGATGTCGTCCCAGGTCTCGGGTGCGTCCAGGCCCGCCTGGTCGAAGAGCTGCTGGTTGTAGAAGAGCAGCCGGGTGCTGGCGACGAAGGGCAGGCCGTACAGCGTGCCGTCGACCTTGCCCGCGTCGGTGAGCGAGGGCAGGAAGTTGGCCGCGGTGCGGATCGCGAGCGTCTCGTCGGCGGTGTAGAGCTTGCCCGCCTTGGCGTAGTCCGCGTACGCGCCGATCTGGGCGATGTCCGGGGCGTTGCCGTCCTTGACCATCGCGGCGACCTCGCGGTCGACGTCCTTCCAGGAGAGGACGGTGACATCGACCTTGATGCCGGGGTGCTCCTTCTCGAAGCCCGAGGCGACCCCGCTCCAGTATTTCTCGGAGCTGTTCTCCGGACCGGTGCCGTAGTCCGCGGCGACCAGTTTCAGCGTGACGTCGCCCGAAGCGGCATCACCCCCGCAGGCCGACAACGTTGCCGTCATACCCAGCGCGGCCACCGCCGCGGTCAGACCCAAAAAGCGCCGCTGCACAGCCTCGCCCATCCTCGTCGGTACGCCTTGCCCACGGACGGTGCGCACGGCGTCGGCCGGCGGCCTCGCTCGGCCGCGGCTGTGCCGCCCTGTCCTGGACACCGTCCGGATGAACTGCGATTTTCCCCCATTGCCGACGCGAAGGTCTACACCACCGGCGTATCGCTTCGGCAACGTATACGGGCCCTGGAGGCCATAACTGGCTTGCGGGTACTGGAAGTCGGAGGCCCCGGACCGTATCTTGGTCCAGACCTTTAGCCCGGATTCCCGCCGACCCGGGGTTCCCATACGTGACCTTCCGGAATAAAAAGGTCCGTTCTTCACCCGTTCATCATTTTGTATGGGTGCGCAACAAACCGCGCTAGTGGACTAGACCTTTTGGGGGTCGGCGGGCGAAACTGTCTCCCGTGAGACATGTCATCGCCCTCGATGTGGGCGGCACCGGAATGAAGGCCGCACTGGTCGGGACCGACGGCACCCTCCTTCACGAGGCGCGGCGGGCCACCGACCGGGAGCGCGGCGCCGAAGCGGTCATCGAGTCGATCCTCGCGTTCGCGGCGGATCTGCGGGCCCACGGCGAGGAGCACCTCGGCGAGAGCGCCGTCGCCGCCGGGGTCGCCGTGCCCGGCATCGTCGACTCCGCCAAGGGCATCGCGGTGTACGCCGCGAACCTGGGCTGGCGCGACGTACCGCTGCGCGCCCTGCTCGCCGAGCGGCTCGGCTCCGTCCCGGTCGCCCTCGGCCACGACGTCCGCACCGGCGGGCTCGCCGAGGGCCGGATCGGCGCCGGGCGCGGCACGGACCGCTTCCTGTTCGTCCCGCTGGGCACCGGGATCGCCGGGGCCATCGGCATCGCGGGCACGATCGAGGCGGGCGCCCACGGGGACGCGGGCGAGATCGGCCACATCGTCGTCCGCCCGGAAGGACCCGACTGCAGCTGCGGGCAGCGCGGCTGTCTGGAGACGCTGGCCTCCGCCGCCGCGGTGACCCGGGCCTGGGCCGCCGCCTCCGGGGATCCCGGGGCGGACGCCGCGGACTGCGCGAAGGCCGTCGAGTCGGGCGACCCGGCGGCGATCGAGGTCTGGCAGAACGCGGTCGACGCACTCGCCGCCGGCCTCGTCACCGCGCTCACCCTCCTCGACCCGGGCACGCTCATCATCGGTGGCGGTCTCGCCGAAGCCGGGGAAACCTTGTTCACACCACTGCGTGCGGCCGTCGAGGAACGCATCACGTTCCAGAAGCCGCCCCACATCGTCCCGGCGGCCCTCGGGGACACCGCCGGATGCCTGGGCGCGGGGCTGCTCGCCTGGGATCTACTCTCCACGGAGGTTTCCGCCTGATGGCCCCACGCGCAGCAGACAGCACCGTTCTCGCCGGCGCCCGGGTGGTGCTCCCCACCGGCACGGTCGAGAACGGCCGGGTGACCGTCGAGGGCGCCCGTATCGCCGCCTCCGCACCCGAGGGCGCCCGGGTCGTCGACCTCTCGGGCCACTGGGTGGTCCCCGGCTTCGTGGACATGCACAACCACGGCGGCGGCGGGGCGTCCTTCACCTCCGGCACCGTGGACGAGGTCCTCACCGGCATCCGTACGCACCGCGAGCACGGCACCACCACGATGGTCGCCTCCACCGTCACCGGCGAGATGGACTTCCTCGCCCGGCGCGCGGGCGAGCTGTCCGAGCTGGTCGAGCAGGGCGACCTGGCCGGGATCCACTTCGAGGGCCCCTTCATCTCGCCGTGCCGCAAGGGCGCCCACAGCGAGCAGCTGCTGCGCTACCCGGACCCGACCGAGGTCCGCAAGCTGGTCGACGCCGGGCGCGGCACCGCCCGGATGGTCACCCTCGCCACCGAACTGCCCGGCGGCCTCGACTCCGTGCGGCTGCTCGCCGAGCTGGGGGTCATCGCCGCCATCGGCCACACGGACGCGACGTACGAGCAGACGGTGGAGGCCATCGACGCGGGCGCGACCGTCGCCACGCACCTGTTCAACGCGATGCCGCCGCTCGCCCACCGCGAGCCCGGCCCGATCGCCGCCCTCCTGGAGGACGACCGGATCACCGTCGAGCTGATCAACGACGGTACGCATCTGCACCCGGCGGTCCTGGAGCTGGCCTACCGCCACAAGGGCGCGGGCCGGGTCGCGCTGATCACCGACGCGATGGACGCGGCCGGTTTCGGCGACGGCTCCTACGACCTCGGGCCGCTCGCGGTCGAGGTCAAGGACGGCGTCGCCCGGCTGGTGGAGGGCGGCTCGATCGCGGGCTCGACCCTCACCCTGGACACCGCGTTCCGCCGGGCGGTCACCCTCGACGAGATCCCCGTCGAGGATGTCGTCCGGTCCATCTCCGCCAACCCGGCGCGGCTGCTCGGCGTCTACGACCGGGTCGGCTCGCTGGATGCGGGCAAGGACGCCGACCTGGTGGTGCTCGACGAGGACTTCGTCCTGAAGGGCGTCATGCGCCGGGGCGAGTGGATCATCGAGCCGAAGACGGCCTGAGGCCCCCGGGCCGTTGGAACCGAGGCCTCCGGGCCGTTGAACACGTAACGAAGCGATGGCGGTCGGCGCCCGGGACTGGGCCGACCGCCATCGCTTTGACATGATCATCGGCATCGCGTGCCGCGAGCGGCAGGCGTGCACCGCTGGGGCCACGCAACGAGGGAGGGACCGGACCAGGTGATCCTGACCGTCACCCTGAACACCGCGCTCGACGTGACGTACACCGTCGACGCGCTCGTCCCGCACGGCAGCCACCGGGTCGGCGAGGTCACCGAGCGCCCCGGCGGCAAGGGGCTCAACGTCGCCCGGGTGCTGGGGGCGCTGGGCCACGACGCCGTCGTCACCGGCTTCGTCGGCGGCGCGACCGGAGGCGTCCTGCGCGGCCTCCTCGCCCCGCTCCCGCCGCGCGATGCCCTCGTGACCGTCGCCGAGAACACCCGCCGCACCCTCGCGATCACCGACCGCTCGACCGGAGACACCACCCAGCTCAACGAACCCGGACCGCAGGTCAGCCCCGCCGAATGGGCCGCCTTCCTGGGGACGTACGAGGAGCTGGTCGCCGGGGCCGACGCGGTCGCGCTCTGCGGCTCCCTGCCGCCCGGCATCCATGTCGGGGCGTACGCCGAACTGGTCCGGATCGCCCGCGCCGCCGCCGTACCCGTGCTGCTGGACACCAGCGGCGAACCGCTGCGCCGGGGCATCGCCGCCCGCCCCGACCTGGTCAAGCCGAACGCCGAGGAGCTGGCGCAGCTGACCGGCTCCCGCGACCCGCTGCGCGCTGCCGGCGACGCCCGCCGCCGGGGGGCCCACGCGGTGATCGCCTCGCTCGGCCCGGAGGGCGTGCTCGCGCTCACCCCGGACGGCGTCTGGCGGGCCGCCCCGCCCGCCCCTGTGCGCGGCAACCCGACCGGCGCGGGCGACTCCGCCGTCGCCGGGCTGCTGTCCGCCCTGGCCGAGGGGCTGCCCTGGCCGGAGCGGCTGGCCCGGGCGGTGGCCCTGTCGACGGCGACGGTGCTGGCCCCGACGGCCGGCGAGTTCGACGCGGCGGCCTACGCGGAGCTGCTGCCGCGCGTCACGGTGGAGCCGTACACGCCGACGCCCTGACCACCGGACCGGTGATCAGGGCGTGAGCGGAGGGAGCGGCCGTCAGCCGTTCTTCTGGATGTGGCCCGCCTTCAGCTCCAGCTGGTCGAGGTTGGCGTCGCACTGGTCGCCTTCCTCGCAGGACAGCTTGAGGGTGTTGGCGCCCTTGTCGAGCTGGACGTACGCGTAGGTGTTCGTCCAGCCCTTCTCCAGGTCGCCCTCTTCGGCCTGCGCGAAGTTCTTCATGTTGATGGAGCGGGGCTCCTGGTCGTTGACCGTCAGGGTCGTCTTCGCGTCCTTGCCGGGCACGCCGTAGGTCACGTACAGGGTGTACGCGCCGGCCTCGGGCACCTCCACCGACCAGGTGGCCGACCGGCCTACCTCGTTCAGGTTGATGTAGTTGCCGTTCGCGCCCTTGGCGCCCTTCACCGTGGAGTCCAGGGCCGCCGTGCCGCCCAGCGTCAGCGTCGCCGCGTCCTGCTTCGGCAGCTCGACCGGCTTCGGGGTCTCCTTCGGCTTCTCCTCCGGCTTCTTCGACTCCTCGACCTCGCCGGCGGGGCCCTCCGAGGACGACGCCTCGTTCTTCTTGTCGTCCTTGTCGCCGTCGTCGCCCGTGAGCAGGGCGGCGCCGATGCCGATGAGGACGACCGCGACCACGGCGACCGCCGCGATCAGGAGCGCCTTCGTGTTCGGGCCGCCGCGGCCCGTGCCTCCGCCACCGTGGCCGCCCTGGGCCGGAGGCTGCCCGTGGGACGCGCCGCCGGGGTAGGTCTCGGGGGCCGCGTACTGCGGGTTCGGCCGGTTGTACTGCTGCGCGGGCTGGCCGTACGCCTGCTGGGGCGGGTAGCCGTACCCGCCCTGCTGCTGGCCGTACTGGCGCTCGCCGACGGCACGCACCTGGTTGTAGGACGTTCTGGGCACGCCCGGCTGCGTGGCCGGACCCGGGTAGCCGTAGCCGCCCTGGCCGGGCGCCTGGGCGCCTGCCGCCTGTCCGTCCGCGTACAGATAGCCGAACGGATCGTCGTCCTCGGGCTTGCTCGCGCCGTTGTTTCCGGCCGTCATCCCTGGGTCACTCCTCACCATCTCGCCAGCCGTCGCCGACCGGCCGAGCCTACCTCGAACGGAGCAGCCCCCGAATTGCGATCACCCACCGGGACGGGCCCCGGGGAACAGGTACGGGGTAGGGGGAGGAACGGTCCGTGAACGTCATCCGGCCCTGCGGTGAACCTTCGACCGGGAGCGTTTTTCGACATACATCCGCTGGTCGGCGGAGCGCAGGACCTCTTCGACGCTCATGCCGCACTCGGCCCAGCCGATGCCGAAACTCGCCCCGACCCGGACCGCGCGACCATCGACCCTTATGGGCGGAATGATGGCATTTCGCAGACGAACGGCCAGGTCAGCGGCGTCCGCCGCTCCGAGGCCGTCGGCGAGAACGACGAATTCGTCACCCCCGAGCCGGGCGACGGTGTCACCGTCCCGCACACAGGTGCTCAGCCGCCGGGCGACCTCGATGAGCACGGCGTCGCCGGTGTGGTGCCCGAAGCGGTCGTTGATGGACTTGAAACCGTCGAGGTCGCAGAAGAGGACCGCGAGCCCCTTCGTCCCGTCGTCGTGCTCCGGGTCCGGGGCCACCGTGTGCACATGGTGGTCGAAGGGCCCGCCGCCGGGGACCGCCTCGCCCTCGTAGCCGTCGGGCTGGTAGCCGTGGGTGAGGGAGGACTCGACGTCCCCGTACGCCGCGTCCAGCGCCTCGATCGCGGTGGCGGCCGGGGAGTGCGGCCGCTCGCAGATCCGGGCGGAGAGCCGCGCCTTCAGCTCGGCGCTGTTGGGCAGCCCGGTCAGCGCGTCGTGCGAGGCCCGGTGGGCGAGGTTCAGCTCATGGCGCTTGCGCTCCTCTATGTCCTCGACATGGGTGAGCAGGAAGCGCGGCCCGTCCGCGGTGTCCGCGACGACGGAGTTGCGCAGCGAGACCCAGAGGTACGTGCCGTCCCGGCGGCTGAGGCGCAGCTCGGCCCGGCCGCCCTCGGCGGAGGTGCGCAGCAGGGTGCCGATGTCCTCGGGGTGGACCAGGTCGGCGAAGGAGTAGCGGCGCAGCACGGAGGCGGGGCGGCCGAGCAGTCGGCACAGGGCGTCGTTGGTGCGCAGCAGCCGGCCGTGCTGGTCGCCGCCCATCTCGGCGATGGCCATGCCGCTGGGCGCGTACTCGAAGGCCTGCCGGAACGACTCCTCGCTGGCCCGCAGTGCCTGCTGCTCGCGCTCCAGGCGGACCAGCGCGCGCTGCATGTTGGCCCGCAGACGGGCGTTGCTGATGGCGATGGCGGCCTGGGAGGCGTACATCTGGAGCGCTTCGCGCCCCCATGCGCCGGGGCGTCGTCCGTTGCGCGGCCGGTCGACGGATATGACCCCGAGGAGGTCCCGGCCGCTGCCGGACGCGTACATCGGGGCGTAGAGCCGGTCGAGCGGGTGCCACTCGTCCTCGAACCGGGGTTCGGGCCCCTCGGTGTGCCACTGCGGTACGTCGTCGTCGAGGAGGACCCAGCCCTCGGTGTGCGGGATGAACCGGAGGTCGTCCCAGGCCTCGCCCATGGAGAGCCGGCGTTCCCAGGAGGCGCGGGAGCCGACGCGGCCGGTGATCAGGGCCTCGGCGGCGGCGTTGCCCGCGAAGGCGGCGATGACGAGGTCGCCGTCCGGCCGGACCAGGTTGACGCAGCCCAGCTCGTAGCCGAGACCGGCGACGATTCCGTCGGCCACGGTCTGCAGCGTGTCCGCCAGACTCCGCGCCGTGTTGAGATCAGCGACGGCCTGATGCAGCTGCCGCATGGTCGCAAGGCGGACGTAGGGCTCCGACTCGGCCTCCATCGCTCGCACCCCCGGGACCTCGACAGCAACTCCAGGTTTCATATCGACGTACTTGTTGCAGTGTCACGGCCACTGAATCACAGTGAGCTGTGCACCCGGTACACAGGGTCAGCAGAAAATGGACTCTGTGACTCAAGTCACAACAGATGCCCAGGTGGTGGCGGTGACGCACGGCGACGCCGATCGTTCGGTGGTCACCGGGAGGAACGGATTCCCGTTGTGTGCGCCCGCGCACGCCCCCTCTCGCCCGTTCCCCTTCCGGGGTCCTAGGACCCGCCTGGTCCCCTGGCCCGATGCGGCCGCCCGGCCCCGCCGTTAGCGTCGGGGTGTGCTCCAGACGAAGCCCCCCACCCCGCGCCCCGAGACCGTCCCTCATGCTGAGGGAGTGAGCAACGACGAGTTCCGCGCCGCCCTCGCGCGGCTGGCCGCCGGGGTGGTGCTGGTCACCGCCCAGGAGCCGCCCCTCGACGAGGACGGCCGGGGCGAGGACGTGGGCATGACGGCGACCGCCTTCATGTCCGTGTCCCTGGAACCGCCCCTGGTGATGGTGAGCCTGCGCAACGGCTCCCGGATGGACGACCTGCTGGACGAGCAGCCGCTGTGGGCGGTCTCCGTCCTGGCCGCGAGCCAGCGGCACATCGCGGGCCGGTTCGCCATGAAGGGCCGGATCAGCGACCGGCTGCTGTTCGAGGACGTCGCGTACGTACGGGGCGAGGTGACGCACGCTCCGCTGATCGGCGGGGCGCTGGCGACGCTGGAGTGCCGCACCGAACAGCGCGTGGTGGCCGGGGACCACACCCTGGTGATCGGGCGGGTGCTCACGGCGGAGCTGCCGAGCCCGGAGGGCGACCCGCTGACGTACTTCAAGGGGCGCTACCGGCAGCTGGGCTGACGCCCCGCCCCCGCCCTCGTACGCCCGGGGCGCCCGCCACCTGCCCGTCCCGCCCTTGGCCACTCGCCGCGGGGGCTACCAGTCGCGGCCGGAGCGCCCGCGCTTGGTGTCGCCGCGCTGCTTCTTCTCGCGCAGCCTGCGCTCGTTGATCCCGCGCGGGATCTTCCGCTTGATCCGGGGCTTGGGCGGCGGTGCGGTCGCCTCGGCCAGGAGGGCGGCGAGCCGCACGGCGGCCGTCTCGCGGTTGCGCCACTGGGAGCGGTGCTCGGAGGCCCGTACGGAGACCACCCCGCCCACCAGCCGGCCCGCGAGCCGCTCCAGCGCCCGCGCCTTCCACACCTCGGGGAGCGCGTCGGTCGCCGCCAGGTCGAAGCGCAGCTCCACCTGGGAGTCGCTGGTGTTGACGTGCTGGCCGCCGGGCCCGGAGGACCGCGAGAAACGCCACATGAGCTCGGCCTCCGGGAGGGAGACCGAGCCGCGGATGACATAGGGCCCGGACATGACACCCATGGTCCCTCCCCCGCACCCCGCCCGTCACCTTCTTTTGCACCGCTCCGCCTCCCCTCGTCCGAAGGAAGTTCGTAAAGAAAGTAAAGGGACCAGGAACCTCATGGTCTGCTGCTTGCGTTAGGACGGGTGACGGTAGCTTTCGTGATGGCACGAAGCCCGCACACGACGAGGAAAGGGACTTCCCATGGCAGTAAGCCTGTCCAAGGGCGGCAACGTCTCGCTCACCAAGGAGGCACCGGGCCTTACCGCCGTCACGGTCGGCCTCGGCTGGGACGTCCGCACCACCACCGGCACCGACTTCGACCTCGACGCCTCGGCGATCGCGGTCAACCCGACGGGGAAGGTCGTCTCGGACGGTCACTTCGTCTTCTTCAACAACAAGTCGACGCCGGACCAGACCATCGTGCACACCGGTGACAACGTCACGGGTGAGGGCGAGGGCGACGACGAGCAGATCAACGTCAACCTGGCGGGCCTGCCGGCCGACGTGGACAAGATCGTCTTCCCGGTCTCCATCTACGACGCCGAGACCCGCAGCCAGAACTTCGGCCAGGTCCGCAACGCGTTCATCCGCGTGGTCAACCAGGCCGGCGGCACCGAGATCGCCCGCTACGACCTCAGCGAGGACGCCGCCACCGAGACCGCCATGGTCTTCGGCGAGCTCTACCGCAACGGCGCAGAGTGGAAGTTCCGCGCGGTCGGCCAGGGGTACGCCTCCGGTCTGCGCGGCATCGCCCAGGACTTCGGCGTCAACCTCTGACGCCTCGCCCCGAGCGCACACCAGTTTCACCGGAGCCCCCGGGGGCGGGGGGGGGGGGGGGGGGGGCGGGGGGGGGGGGCGCCGGCCGGGCCGCCCCCCCCCCCCCGGCGGCCGCCCC
>NZ_JAFEUF010000052.1:0-3358 GCF_016901035.1 Streptomyces durocortorensis | reverse complement strand
CTTCCGAGGGGGAACGCCCCGGCAGCCGCGGCACGTTACGACCACGCCGCGGCCGCCCGCCCCCCCCCCCCCCCCCCCCCCCCCGCCCCCCCCCCCCCCCCCCCCGCCCCCCCCCCGCCCCGGGGGCTCCGGCATGGTGAGCCACCGTCAAGCCGACCCCTCCGCACCGCTGAAACCCGCCACTTCACCGAATACCGGACAGTCCGGCACCCCATTCGTACAAGAACTGGTCAAAAACTTGTGAGGCAATTGTCGGCACACCGTCAACTTCGCACATTTGATGGCACGCTCTCCGCTCGTAGTCCCCCCACAGGACGACCGACGGAGAACACACATGAACCTCCACACCACCCCCCACAACTCCCGCGCCCGGAACACCCGTCGCATCGCGGCACTCGCGGCGACCGCCGCGATGGTCGTCGCCGGCGTCCAGGCCGGATCCGCCGTCGCCACGCCCGGCGACGACGACGCCCGCACCACCGCGGCGCAGCCCACCACGGCCGCCGCACTCGGCGTGAACCCCTCGGCGCAGCGCGCCACTGCCATCAAGGCGGCCCAGGCGGACGCCTCTTCCGCCGCGAAGGCCCTGAAGCTCGGCGGCCAGGAGAAGCTGATCGCCCGCGACGTCATCAAGGACGCCCAGGGCACGGTCCACACCCGCTACGAGCGCACCTACGACGGCCTGCCCGTCCTCGGCGGCGACCTCGTCACCCACACCACCGCCGCCGGCAAGCTGAAGAGCGTCGACAAGGCGACCGACGCGAAGATAGCCGTGGCGTCCACGACGCCGAAGCTGAAGGCCGCGGCGAGCGCCCGCAAGGTGATCTACGCGGGCGGCGAGAACCCGGTCCTGGCCTGGGAGACCGTCAAGAAGGGCGTCCAGAAGGACGGCACGCCCAGCCGCGTCCACACCATCACCGACGCCACGACCGGCAAGAAGCTGCACAGCTACGAGGCCATCGAGACCGGCACCGGCAACAGCCAGTACAGCGGCGAGGTCGAGATCACCACCACGAAGTCCGACGCGGGCTTCGAGCTGACCGACGGCGAGCGCGGCGGCCACAAGACGTACGACCTGAACCAGGGGTCCTCCGGCACCGGCGACCTCGTCACGGACGACGACGACACCTGGGGCGACGGCACCGGCGGCGACCGGCAGACCGCCGCCGTCGACGCCCACTACGGCGCGGCGAAGACCTGGGACTTCTACAAGACCGCGCTCGGCCGCGACGGCATCGCGGGCGACGGCAAGGCCGCCTACTCCCGGGTCCACTACGGCGAGAACTACGTCAACGCCTTCTGGGACGACAGCTGCTTCTGCATGACGTACGGCGACGGCGAGGGCAACAAGGCCGCCCTCACCTCGATCGACGTCGCGGCCCACGAGATGACCCACGGCCTCACCTCCGCCACCGCCAACCTGGACTACGCGGGCGAGTCCGGCGGCCTCAACGAGGCGACCAGCGACATCCTCGGCGCCTCGGTGGAGTTCTTCGCCGACAACGCCTCGGACGCCGGGGACTACCTCATCGGCGAGAAGATCGACATCAACGGCGACGGCACCCCGCTGCGCTACATGGACAAGCCCTCCAAGGACGGCAACTCCGCGGACTTCTGGGACGAGAACCTCGGCGACCTGGACGTCCACTACTCCTCCGGCGTCGCCAACCACTTCTTCTACCTGCTCGCCGAGGGCAGCGGAAAGAAGACGGTCAACGGCGTCGAGTACGACTCCGCGACCTCCGACGGCTCGACGCTGACGGGCATCGGCCGCGAGAAGGCGTACCAGATCTGGTACAAGGCGCTGTCGGTCTACATGACCTCCACCACCGACTACGCGGGCGCGCGCGTCGCGACCGAGAAGGCCGCGACCGACCTGTTCGGCGCGGACAGCGAGGAGCTGAAGGCGGTCTCGGCCACCTGGACCGGGGTCAACGTCAAGTAACGCGTCACGTAGGGAAGTACGGGAGCCGGTCAGCCCTCCAGGGGCGGCCGGCTTCCGCCGTACAGCCAGGCGTCCCACAGCCCGGTGAGGTCCTGGCCGGTCTCCTCCTCCACGTACGCGGTGAAGTCGCCGGTGGAGGCGTTGCCGTGCCGGTACTTCTCCGTCCAGCCCCGCACCAGCGCGAAGAACGCCCGGTCGTCGTCCAACGCGAGCCGGACTCGGTGCACGACCATGGCCCCGCGCCCGTAGACCGGCGGGTCGGAGAGGTCGAGGGCGGCGGGCGGATCGGCGGGCGGGAACGCCCAGTTGGCGTCGTCGTCGTACGCCTCCTCGAAGCTCTCCCCGACCGGTACGCCGTCGTGGTCGGCGGCCCAGAGCCACTCCGCGTACGTGGCGAAGCCCTCGTTCAGCCACATGTCCCGCCAGGTCTTCGGGGTGACGGAGTTCCCGAACCACTGGTGGGCCAGCTCGTGGACGAGGAGGGCGGTGTCGGGCGGGCCGGGGAAGACGGGCCGGTTCTGGGTCTCCAGGGCGTACGTCGAGTCGCCCGTACGCTCCACGATCGCCCCGGCGGAGGTGAACGGGTACGGCCCGAACCTGGCCCGTGACCACGCCAGCACGTCCGGGATCTGCGCCAGCACGTCCTCGCTCGCCGCCGCCGAAGCGGGGTCCACGGCGGTGAACAGCCGTACGCCGTCGGGGGTGCGCGCCTGCTCGGTGGTGAACTTCCCCACGGCGACGGTCGCCAGATAGCTCGCCATCGGCTCGGTGGTCCGCCAGTGGTAGGCGGTGCGGCCCCTCTCCGTACGCCGGGCGACCAGTTCGCCGTTGGAGATCGCCTTCAGCGGGTCGGGGACGGTGACCTCGATGTCGTACGCGGCCTTGTCGCTCGGATGGTGGTTGCCGGGGAACCAGGCCATGGAGCCGGTCGGTTCACCGAGGGCGACCGACCCGTCCGCCGTCCGCAGCCAGCCCTCCTGTTCGCCGTCCGCGTCGGTGATGGCTTCCGGGGAGCCGGAGTAGCGCACGACGGTGGTGAACGTGCGCCCCTTGCGCATCCGGTCGTCCACCGCCGCGTCGGGGCGGATCGTCAGCTCCTTGCCCGCCCGGTTCACGGCGGCGGGCTCCCCCTCGACGGTGGCGCTCTCCACGTCGAGTCCGGCGAGGTCCAGGTGGAAGGCGCTCAGGTGCTGGGTGGCGCGGGCGGTGATCGTGGCCGTGCCGCGCAGCTGGCCGGCGGCGGGGTCGACGTCGAGCTTCAGGCCGTAGTGGGTGACGTCGAAGCCGCCGTTGCCGAGCCCGGGGAAGTACGGGTCGCGCACCCCGACCGCGCCCGGGGTGCCCTCGACCCCGCCGGTGCAGCCCGAGCCGAGGAGGGCGAGGACCAGGGCGACCAGGAGGGGGGCGGTGGTG
>NZ_JAFEUF010000527.1 GCF_016901035.1 Streptomyces durocortorensis | reverse complement strand
CCCGCATCCGAGCCCGCACCGGCCCCGGCCGGGCTCGGGGTTTCCGCGTGACGGCGGGCGGCACGCTGCTGTCCGGCAAGGTGGCGCTGATCACCGGCGCCTCCAGCGGAATCGGCGCCGCGGCGGCCCGGCACTTCGCCGACGAGGGCGCCGCCGTCGTCCTGGTGGCCCGCAGGGCCGACCTGGTCGAGGAGGCCGCCGAGCGCATCCGGAAGGACGGCGGCCGGGCGGTGGCCGTACCGGGCGACGTCACCCGCAGGGCGGACATGGACCGGGCCGTCGCCACGGCCGTCGAACGGTTCGGCAGCCTCGACTGCGCCTTCAACAACGCCGGTTACGCCAGCGCGGGAACGCTTCTGCACGAGCTGACCGACGACGACTTCGACCGCACCATGGACGTCAACGTGCGCGGCGTCTGGAACTGTCTGCGCGCCCAGATCCCCGCCATGCTGCCGGCCGGCGCCGGCGCGGTGGTCAACACCTCCAGCGTCGCGGGCGTACGCGCCACCGCCGCCTCCGCGCCCTACGTGGCGGCGAAGCACGCGGTCCTCGGCCTGACCAGGGCGGCGGCCGCCGAGTACGGCGCGCAGGGCATCCGCGTCAACGCCCTCGTGGTGGGCAGCACCGATACGGAGATGATGGACGGCGTCCTCGCGGCGGGCCCCGCCGTACGCGCCGGCTTCGGCGGCAAGGCGATCCAGCAGCGCCTGGCCAATCCGACGGAGATCGCCCGCGCCGCCGCCTGGCTCTGCTCGGACGCCTCGTCCTTCACCACCGGGGCCGCCCTCGCGGTGGACGGCGGCCGCACCGCGAAGTAGCGGGTACGCCCCCCCGGGGGGGCGGCCCCCCCCGGCGGGGGGGGGGGGGGGGGGGGGGGGGGGGGGGGGGGGGGGGGGGCGCGCGCGCCCGGCGGGGGGGG
>NZ_JAFEUF010000526.1 GCF_016901035.1 Streptomyces durocortorensis | reverse complement strand
GGGTGTCGGGGCGGGGGTAGCGGCTGGTGAGGGCATCCAGCCGGGCGCGGATCTGGTCGGCGTTGCCGTGGATCCAGTCGGGGACGAGGTGCTGCCGGTTCTGCGGGGTGTAGTGGCCGGTGGTCTGGGCGGGGTCGGCGGCGAGGGCTTTGTCGAGGTGGGCCATCGCGGCGAGGAGCTCGGTGATGGCGGGCGCTTCGATGCGGATGACGCGGGCGGCGTGCTCGCAGTACCGGATCTCCGCAGGACTGGTGGGGGACAAGAGGTGGGCTCCTTCGTGGCAGGTGGTGGTGGGCCGGGCGGCCTGCCCGGTCTCCGCCCCGGGCCCCGTACGGGGTGGTGGGGCGGGGGCCGGGCAGGGCGACGGGACCGAAGAGGCCGGGGGGCTACTGTTTGTTGCGGTTGCGGTCGCCGAACTGGATGTTGACGTCGCCGCTGCGGCCGAACACCCGGGTGCCGCCGGTGTCGATCTGCGGGGCGAACACCATCGGCTGCTGCTGGTCGGCCGGGGTGGCGGTGTCCGTACGGCGGGCGGCGGCGAAGAGGAACCGGCCGGTGAGGCAGAGGCCGAAGAGGATGACCGCGAGGGTCAGGGCGACCTTCCAGAGCATGTCGAGCAGGTCCACGAGTCCTCCGAGGGCGGGGGCGGCGATCCGGAGCGCGGTGGCGCTGCCCAGGGCCATGACGGTGAGGCTTCCGGCGATGAGGGAGACCGCCTTGGCCCAGCCCGGCATCGCCTCGGTCGGGGCGGCCTGGGCGGGCACGGGGTCCAGGCGGTGGTCGACGGGGCGGCCCCAGGCGATGCGTCCGTCGGGCAGCTGGACCTGGACGGCGCCGGGTACCGGCACCTGGTAGAGCGTCAGAGCCGGTGCCGGGGCGGTGGCCGGGGCGGCGGGCTGCCAGATCGCGGTGGGAACGGCCGGGG
>NZ_JAFEUF010000525.1 GCF_016901035.1 Streptomyces durocortorensis | reverse complement strand
CGCGCCGCTCGCTGTACCCCGCCGGCGGGGGCCACCACGGGCGCCCTGGGCGCGGGGCCGTCGCGGGCCCCCGCCGGGGGGGGGGCCCCCCCCCACGCACGGCACGGAGCCGACACGGCATCACACGACACCGCACCGGCACCGCAAGGCATCACGCGCATCACACGGCACCGCGCCCACCGGCGCGGGCCTTCGTCGAGGGGGACAGGGCAATGACGGCCGAACTGGTCCGGGGGCAGAACCACACCTTGCCCCAGACCCGTCTGGAGATCCGGGTGTCGGCGGGCACGCCCGTCGTGGCCGGGGCCACCCTCGGCGACGAGCGGGGCACGGTGCGCGGCGTCGAGTGGATCGCCCACCCCGGCTCGCCCCAGCTCCCCGGTCTCGAGGTCTCCCAGCAGGCGGCCGCCGACCACCGGCTCGCCGTCGACCTGGAGGCCCTGCCCCCCGGCGCCCACCGGGTCACCGTGCTGCTCGCGCTCCCCGTGGGCGTCGGAGGCCCCACGCGGTTCGGCGCCGTCCCCGCCCCCTTCGTCGCCGTCACCGGGCTCGACGGCGACGAGATCGCCTCCTTCACGCACACCGGCCTGGATGCCGAGTCCGCGGTCAGCGCCCTGGAGCTCTACCGCCGCCAGGACGCCTGGAAGGTCCGCGCCGTGGGTCAGGGGTACGCGGGCGGGCTCGCCGAGATGCTCGCCGACCAGGGCGTGACCGACGCCGCCCCGCGGGCCGTATCCATCCTGGTGGCCGTCACCCGGGGCCGGGCCCGCGCGGGGGCCCCGCCGCCGCCCCGGACCCCGGATGGCGACCGCGTACGGCACACGACGGGACCGGCGGACCACCGCCCGAGCGCGCCGCCCGTAACGTCTCCGGCCAGGTCCACATGTACGCCGACAAGATCACCCCGGCCATGGCCCAGGCGATCGA
>NZ_JAFEUF010000524.1 GCF_016901035.1 Streptomyces durocortorensis | reverse complement strand
GCCTCGGACAACGCGGTCAGGAAACGCTCCTGGCCACCCTCACCCCGACGCAGCGAACCCACCACCACCACATCCGCGTCCGCCGCCTCCGCCGTCTCCTGAACACCCACCGCCAGCACAGGATGCGGACTGCACTCCACGAACACCGACCGCCCATCAGCCAGCAGAGCACGCGTAACGTCCTCGAACCGCACCGTCGAACGCAGATTGTCAAACCAGTAACCCGCACCCATCGACGCCGTATCGACCGGAGCACCCGTCACCGTCGAATACAACGGCACACCCGACGACACCGGACTCACACCCGCCAGATCCGACAGGATCCGCTCCCGCAACTCCTCCACCTGCACCGAATGCGAGGCATAGTCCACCGGAATACGACGCGCCCTCACCCCCCGCACCTCACACAGCCCCAGCAACTCCTCCAACGCCTCCGGCCGCCCCGACACCACCGTCGACCCCGGACCATTGGCCGCCGCCACCGACAACCCCCCACCCAAACCACCGATCAAACCCTCAACCACACCCCGGCCCGCAGCGACCGACACCATCCCCCCACCACCGGCCAACGCCAAAATCGCCCGGCTCCGCAACGCCACCACACGGGCCCCGTCCTCCAACGACAGACCACCCGCCACCACCGCCGCAGCAATCTCCCCCTGCGAATGACCCACCACCGCCGACGGCACCACCCCACAAGCAGCCCACAACCGCCCCAACGACACCATCACCGCCCACAACACCGGTTGCACCACATCCACCCGGCCCAGCACACCCTCATCACCACTCTCGATCACCTCCAACAACGACCAGTCCACCCACCGCCCCAAAGCCCGCTCACACTCCGCCAACGACTCCCGGAACACCACCGACCAACCCGCCAGCTCACGCCCCATCCCCACCCACTGCGAACCCTGACCCGGAAAAACGAACACCAC
>NZ_JAFEUF010000523.1 GCF_016901035.1 Streptomyces durocortorensis | reverse complement strand
CTGGAGTATGCCTGCGGTGGACGGCGCGGCTCCGGCGGATGCAGATGCGGATGCGGAAGCAGATGCGGCGGCGGTGGCGGCCTGCGGGGCGGGGCCCGGTCCGCGCCCGACGCCCGGAGGGGTGGCGGGGGAGCCGCCCCGGGAAGCGGGGCGCGCGGCAGCCGCGCGCTGGACCACCGGGCCCGCCGTCGTACCGGCGGAGGACGCCGACAGCCCGGCACCGGAGGCCGGTCCGCCTCCGGCCCGCCCGGCGTCGGCGTCCGGCTGCCGTACGTCGCGCCGCCAGGTCGCCGCCACGACCGGGCGCGCGGTGCCGCCGCCCGCCGTGGTCGGCGCAGGGGCCGAAAACCCTTCGGCGGAACCGGTGTTCACCGTCAGGGCGCGGCTCGGGAGCAGGGTCCGTGAGCGCTGGACCGCGAGCGGCGGGGCGGCCAGGGCGCCGGGGCCGGAGCCCTGGACCGTCGTACGGGGCCGGTCGATCGGCCGGATGCGTACCGGGGACGGGGGAGCGGCGTAGGCGGACCCCGTATGCGTACGCGTACGCGTACCGGAGGTGCCGCCGGGAGCCGCCGCGCGCTGGACGGGGGCGGCTTCCGGGGTGGGCGAGGGCGTGGGTGTTGGCGTGGAGCCGGCAGGTGGTGCGGCGGCCGACCGTACCGGCATGGCGGAGGGCCCGTCCGGGAGCGCCGGTGCGGGGGACGGGGAGACGGGGCCGGTCGCCGGTCCCTGTTCCTGGCCAGGGGTGGTTGCGGGGCTCTGGCCCGGGGCCCGGCCGGTGTCCGGCCGCGTTCCGGCTGAGCGACGGTCGCCGAGCAGCGGCGCGTTGCCGCCGAGCCGGGCGGTCGGCGGCAACGAGGGAAGCGGCGTACCGATTCCGCCCCGCGTACGGGCCCGCGTACCGGCGGAGGCGTCCGGTCCCGGGCCCGAGGCTCGCTGCACCGAAGGGGAGGGCTCGGACGGCTGGGGAC
>NZ_JAFEUF010000522.1 GCF_016901035.1 Streptomyces durocortorensis | reverse complement strand
GCTCAGCATGTCGCCCGCCCCCGCCACCGCCAGGCAGAGCAGCACCACCCACACGCTGGAGAACCAGCCCGCCGCCGCGATCGCCAGACCCCACGCCGCCGCGCCGAACACCACGAACAGCCCGTGCCTGCGCACCCGGCTCGTCCAGCCGCTGGTCAGCCCCAGCACCAGCGAACCGACCGAGCCCGCCGCGTACATCAGCCCCAGCGACCACTCCGCGTCCAGCTCGTCCGCCAGGAACGGGAAGATCGTGTTCGGGAAGGCGAAGAACATCGCCGCCAGGTCGATCGCGTACGTCCCCAGCAGCACCGGCCGGCTCCACGCGTACCGCGCCCCCTCGACGATCCCGCGCAGCGACGGCTTCTGGGCGTCACCGGCCGGCGGCGCTGGGGTGAGCCGCAGGCAGAGGACGACGGAGGCGGCGAACGTGCACACCGTCACCCCGTACGCCGTGCCGTGACCGGCGTACGCCACCACCAGACCGGCCAGCGCCGGGCCCGCGATGGCCCCGATCTGCCAGCGCAGCGAGTTCAGCGCCGCCGCCGCCGTCTGCTGGGCGTGCGGCACGATCCGGGCCATCAGGGAGTCCAGCGCGGGCCGCTGGAGCCCGGCCAGCGCCGCGACCCCGCCGGCCACCACGTACAGCGGCCACAGCAGCGGTTCCGGCAGCAGCGCGTTGACCAGCAGGATCGCCGCGAGCACGCCGAGCCCCGCCTCGGTGAGCAGGATGACCCGGCGCCGGTCCACAGCATCGGCGAGCGCCCCGCCGTACAGCCCGAAGACCACCAGCGGCACCAGCTCCACCGCGCCCATCGCCCCGACCGCGAGCGGGGAGCCCGTCAGGTCCTTGATCTGGAGCGGCAGCGCGATGAGCGCCATGAAACTGCCGAAGTACGTGATCAGACCCTGCACCCACAGCAGCCGGAAGTCCGGCGAGGAACGCCACGGCGCGAGATCGGGCAGCAGGGCGCGCAACCGCCCCGGCGGCGGGGACGAGGGGGAGGCG
>NZ_JAFEUF010000521.1 GCF_016901035.1 Streptomyces durocortorensis | reverse complement strand
CCCCGCCCCCCATCAACACTCCCTCTCCCCGCCCCCCTGCCGGCGGGGCGCCGGCCCCCCCCCCCGCCCCCCCCCCCCCCCCCCCCCCCCCCCCGGAACCCGCCCCGGGCCTCAGGCCCCGTCTCCTCCCCCACTGCGACCGGTGTAGAAGGCAACGGTCAAGTCCTTGACGAGCGCCTTGCGTTCGTAGTCGTCGAGCTCGACGATGCCGCGCGTGGTGAGCCGGTTGACCGTGTCGTCGACGGCATCCACCACGGAGGTGAGCACGCTGTCGCGGTGCCGGGAGTCGATCGCGGCGATCCGCCGCCGCTGCATCGCCGCCGCGACCTCGGGGGCGTACTCGATGCCGGTCGGCTGCGCGGAGTACACCTCGACGCCGACCGGTTCGCAGTCCGCCTTCAGCATCCGGGTCAGGGCGTCGCCGACCGCCTCCGCGTCGCGCAGGGTCGGGGCGTCCTCGTGGAACGCGTCGGCGGGCAGTTGCGAGAGGACCCGGGCCATCGCGGCCTCGACCTGGGCGCTCAGGTACGCCTCGTGGTCCTCGATGCCGAGGACGGCGCGGACGGTGTCCTTGATCCGCCACACCACGAGGACGACCACGCGCAGGGCGGTGCCGTTCGCGTCGACGGCGGGCAGCGGTTCGCTGCGCCAGTGCCGCAGGCGTACGTCGACGCGGCGGCGCAACAGCAGGGGCGAGACCCAGACGAGGCCGGTGCGGCGGACGCTGCCCCGGTAGTCGCCGAACAGCGTCAGCACCCACGCGTACCCGACCCGGCCCCGGCCGAGGCCGCCGAGCGCGAGGAGCACGACGGTGGCGAGGAGGGCGAGGGCGGCCCAGGCGCCGACGCCGATGCCGAGGTCGGGCCGGGGGGTGAGGCCGACCGCGCTCTGCCAGGCGGCGGGCAGAACGCCGCGCCACCACAGGACGGCCAGGCCGCCGGCGATTCCGGCCGCACCGGCGAGGAGGGCGGCGTAGCCGGACAGCGCGGGTCCGGGCCGCTCGGTGAGCCGGGGGTCGGCGACGGGGGCG
>NZ_JAFEUF010000520.1 GCF_016901035.1 Streptomyces durocortorensis | reverse complement strand
GCCCAGCATGGTCATCAGCGCCTGGACGGCGGGCGGGGGCGGCGCGTCCGTGAACCGGTCCAGGACCACGACGAGCCGGCCGCCCGCCGTGCCCAGCATGGTCATCAGCGCCTGGACGGCGGGGGCGAGGGCCTGGGTGAGGTAGGTCAGCGCGCCGACCAGCGCGCCCGGCGTGAGCCCGTTCCGCAGCAGCCAGGGCGCTCCCAGGAGCAGCAGGAGCGGCGGGAACCGGCCGCAGACGGCGAGGGCCACCACGCGTACGGCCGACCAGCGGGCCAGCGAGCGGGAGGCGGTGAGCTGGGCGGAGGCCAGGGCCCGGGACTCGGCCACCGTCCGGTCGGCGGTTCCGGCGGCGGCGATGTCGCGGAGGGAGGCGGCGAGTTCGCCCGCGTGGGCGGCGTACGCCTCGTCGGCGGCCAGGTAGGCGCGCTGGCGGGCGGCCATCGGCGGCAGGGTGGCGAGGAACAGGGCGGCCCCGAGGACCAGTGGGGGCAGCACGATCAGGAGGAGGGCGGGCGAGAGGGCCAGCAGTCCGGTGACGGCCCCGGCGGCCGTGAACACGAACGAGCGCAGGGTCAGGACGAGTCCGGCCCAGCCGTCCCGGGCGATCTCACTCTGATGAGTGACCTGCGAGAGGGACCGGGTGCTGACGTCGCCGGAGCGGCCGAGGGCGCCGGACAGCGCCCGGGACACGACGCGCCGGACCAGCCCGTCGCGGAGCGGCTCCACCAGGTCGGCGAGCCGGCCGAAGACTCCGCGTGCGGCGAGCACGGAGGGCAGCACGGCGACGGCGGCGACGGCCAGCCAGAGGAGGCCGGTCGCCGGGCGTCCGGCGAGGAAGCCGTCGTCGAGGGCGCGGGCGACCCCGTATCCGCTGAGGAAGGTCTGCGCGAACTCCAGCAGGGACCAGCCGGCCAGCCGCAGGATCGCCCCGCTGCGGGCCCGGAGGAAGGGGCGGGCCTCGCGGGCGACCCGGCGCGACACCGCCCTGCGGCGGGTCGCCGTATCGCCGCTCACGTCCTCGCGGCGGGGGCCGGGTGTGT